>JAKPIL010000027.1 GCA_029549845.1 bacterium | reverse complement strand
CTGGCTTCCAAAAGAAGTGATTCTTTTAGCACTTAGTTGCCGGTCTGACGGGCCGAACCGTTGGAGTCTACTGGGGTTTCCCTGTTCTTTCCACTGCCTTCGCGGGTGATAACCGCTTATCTAGCGTAAACTAGAGTGCATTTACATCTGTTATCATACGCCGGCCACCACCAAAGCGCAACCCTCAGCCACCGTACACATATGCAGCTACGTCACGCATGAGCGGCAGCTCTTCACCAATCCAGCTCTGTATATAGCCGCCAGCGTTATCGGTCACAATGATTGCCGGGACAGATACCGCATCGTATATACTTGCCGCCGCAATCCCTTCTCGGCTATCCACATCAAGCGTCTGGAGTTTACTTTGGTCAACATCGTGCTGCCCCTGCAAGTCGTGCAAAAACTCTTCTACACGACGAGCGTGTTCAGAATGGGGGCGATACAGCACAAGCACTTTCATGACTCTAGCGTAACACAAAAACACACTACTTTCGTAGTGTGTTTTTGAACCTAAGCTGGCAAAACCTAGCTACAGCCGGTTGTGCTACCGCACGAGGTGCAGACGTAGCAGCTCCCCGAACGCTGAGTCTGGTTACCGCAGTTGTAGCAAAGCGGTGCCGTTGAGTCAGCGATGACCTTTTTTGCCTTTGGTTCATCTGGTGACACAGGAGCCATTGGCTGGGTCTGCGGAGCTGTCGCGTTCACTGCAGTCTGCTCTGTGCTTGTAACGGCGACCGTTGCTTCCTCTTTTTCCTCGGTATCGTCAAGCAGGCTGGTTTGCTCTTCTGGCATGTCGTCGAAGCTAGCTAGGCCAAGCTCTAGCCTGTCATCGAAGCTGAGGTAGTCAAGCGCGAGGCGACGAACGATGTAATCTGTTACCGAGCTCGCGGTACGGATGTCTGGGTCGTCGGTGATACCAAACGGCGCAAAGCTGGTTCCGCGCAGTGTCTTCACGTAGCTCTTGAGTGGCACACCGTACTGCAACCCGTGGCTCACGCTGATGGCAAATGAATCCATCAGTCCAGCCAGTGTTGAACCTTGGCGGCTCACGCTGATGAAGAGCTCTCCGGGCGTGCCGTCGGCATACTCACCAACCGTGAAGAACCCTTCGAGATCCGCCACCACGAAACGGTAGGTGCGACTGTTGCGAATCCGTGGCAGCTTGCGGCGTACAGCGCCCTTAATGACAATCTTGCCATCATCTGAAACGCCGGCGACGGCTTCACTTTTCTTTTCGTCACCGTCTTTCTTAGCCATGCTAAGTGGCTGAGCCACCTTGCAGTTATCACGGTAGATAGCGACCGCCTTCAGGCCCATTTTCCATGAGTCTATATGCAGCTGCTCTATATCTTCCACCGTAGCGGACTCTGGCATGTTCACTGTTTTACTTATGGCACCAGAGAGGAATGGCTGCACGGCTGCCATCATTTTGACGTGACCAAGGTAGTGGATGGAGTTATCACCCATGGAACATGCAAACACCGGTTCGTGCTCTTTCTTGAGGTGTGGGGCACCCAAAATGGTCTTTTCGGTGTCAATGTAGGCTACAATATCGTTCACTTGCTCGTTGCTATAGCCGAGGGCACGCAGCGCTCGAGGCACTGTTTGGTTAACGATACTCATCGTGCCGCCGCCGACAAGCTTTTTCACCTTCACGAGGCCAAGATCAGGCTCTATACCAGTCGTGTCACAATCCATCATGAGCCCAATGGTGCCTGTTGGCGCCAACACGCTCGCCTGGCTGTTTCGCACCCCGTAGAGCTCGCCGAGCTCTACTGCTTCATCCCACGCTGTCGCGGCGGCGTTCAGGAGATCTTCGGACACAAAGCTTGCGTCAATGTGATTCACTGCCTCACGGTGCATACGAAGCACCTTGAGCATGTTATCGCGGTCTTTATGGAAGCCAGAGAATGGACCAACCTTACGCGCCATCTTTGCGCTTGTCGCATAGCTGTGACCCGTCAGGATAGCAGTGATGGCAGCAGCTTGCGCTCGACCCTCTGCGCTATCATACGGCAGGCCCTGGGCCATCAGGAGTGCGCCGAGGTTGGCGTAGCCGATTCCTAGCTCGCGGTAGGCGCGAGCGTTCTTGGTGATGCGCTCTGTTGGGTACGAGCTGTATCCGACCAATATCTCTTGCGCGGTAAATATAAGCTCAACCGTATGCTTGAAGCTCTCGACATCGAAACTAAAGTCGTCGTTCAGGTAGTGCAGTAGGTTGATGCTGGCAAGGTTACAGGCCGAGTTATCGAGGTGCATGTACTCGCTGCATGGGTTACTGCCGTTGATTCGCCCGGCGTTTGGTGTCGTGTGCCACGTGTTTATCACCGTATCGAACTGCATGCCAGGGTCGGCGCAGCGCCACGCTGCTTCGGCAAACTGGCGGAAGATGTGCCGAGCCTTGACCGTACGTACCGTTTTACCAGTACTCACCGCCTTTAGATCCCAGTCGCCGTCAGCTTCAACTGCTTGCATGAACTCGTCGGTTACCCGCACAGAGTTATTTGCGTTCTGGTACTGTACCGAGTGAATGTCTTTACCGTCTAGACTCATGTCGAACCCAGCAGCCTGGAGCGCGCGTGCCTTGTCCTCTTCGATAGACTTGCACCATATGAACTCTTCTATATCTGGGTGGTCAACATTCAGAATGACCATTTTGGCCGCGCGACGCGTCTTGCCACCGCTTTTTATAGCACCGGCACTCGCATCGGCACCACGCATAAAGCTTAAGGGTCCAGAGGCCGTCCCTGCGCTCTTGCCAAGTGGCTCTACACTGCTGCGGATAGGGCTCACATTGACACCGCTGCCCGAACCGCCCTTAAAAATCATCCCTTCGTCTGTGTACCACTGCAAAATCGCGGGCATGGTGTCTTCAACACCCAAGATGAAACAAGCACTTGCCTGTTGTGCGCGCTCGGGAGCTCCTATGTTGAACCACACGGGGCTGTTGAAGGCAGCACGCTGAGTCGCCAGAATGTATTTAAGCTCCTCGCGGTATGTTTCTGCCTCTGTCACAGAGTCGAAGTAGCCTTCTTGTTGGCCTTGTCGTACCACGGTGTCAACGACACGGTCAATGAGCTGTTTGAGCGACGCTTCACGTTCTTTAGTCCCTGGCGTACCCGTAAAGTACTTCTGTGCGACAATGTTCAGCGCGTTCATTGACCAACTTTCAGGAATCTCAACGCCTTTTTGCTGGAAAACAATCTCCCCCGTAAACGGGTTTTTGAGCTCCGAGTCTCGCTTAGCCCACGCTATAGCATCGTATGCCTTTGAGCGTGGCGCGGTAAAAACCCGTCGCACGCCGCTATCAGTTGCCTGTCCCATACTACTTCCCTCTTTCTTCTTGAAAGATGTATCACCTCTGTACATCTTTCTTAGGTTTATATGTTTGTTAGAGTTCTTCTGAGCCCTAACCGTGTATATGCATTACGGTTAGTGCCAGGCTCTCTCAGTGCATGATAGTTCATGAACCAAGAGAACCTGCCACTACAACCACATATGTTATTTGTGTTTGCGCAATGAATCCGTTCGTCGCCTAGTCGGTTACTTCTTGCTTGTGCTTACGAATGTGGGATAGCTCACGTTCGAAGCTCGCGATATCAGTGAAGCGGCGGTAAACGCTTGCAAAGCGTACATACGCAACTTCATCGAGCTCACGCAGCCGATCCATGACCATTTCGCCAATCTTCCCAGAGCTCACTTCGCTGTCTGCGCAGGCATAGAGTTCGTGCTCTATGCTCCGTACGAGTTTTTCGAGCTGGAGACTGGTGACCGGGGTCTTTTCGCATGCGCGGTACAACCCGGCTAGCAGTTTCTGTTGGCTAAAGAGCTGACGAGTCCCGTCATTCTTGACCACAATAAGCTGCGGACGCTCAACGCGTTCATAGGTCGTAAACCGGTATCCACATACCACGCAAGCGCGGCGGCGACGGACTGATTCACCTTCTGCTACGTCGCGACTTTCGATTACTTTCGTATCGTCGCAACTACATTGGCTACATTTCATGCAGTCCTCTCCTTTACATTTCTAAGGTACGGCTACCTGCGGGAGCGTCGTATACTGAGACCCTCCTGCTACATATAGCGTTTTACATAACCATCATACCCCTATGCGTGGTGTTGGTAAAGAAAATTGCGGTGTAATATTTATTACAAGAAGTGTCAGTACTATCTGTTACTTCTCAATGTCTTCAGAATCTACCTTTGTGCGTCGATGCGTCAGGCGCCGGAGGAACGATGGCTTCTCAAGCTCATCTTCTTCCTCGTTCGATACTACAGGCTCATGGAACTTCGTGTTTTCAGGTTTTGCGTCTTCCTTGAGCTTGTCGTCGTGGTTCAGCGCCCAAATGTTTGGCATAGGTGTTTCGTTCGTAAAATCAGTCTCCTGTACCGCGCGTTCGGCATTTTCGTCTTTTACTTCCATGTCGATATCTTCCATGTCTTTGTCTGTCGTGTCACGTACCGAGTCGAGGGGCTTACGAACCGGTATCGCGTCTGGTTCTTCTGCGCTCGCAGCGGTTTCGAGAGGAGCGGTTGTGGGGCGCTGTCGGTTTGCAAAGTACGATGCGTCAAACCCGGTCGCTACCACGGTGATGATGATTTCGCCGTCAAGCTCAGGGCTAATGGTCGCACCAAAGATGATGTTCGCATCCGGATCAGCTGCCGCCGTAATAGCCTCTGCAGCGGTGTTGATTTCGTGCATGGAAAGGTCTTGGCCACCAATAACATTAAAGAGAATGCCCCGGGCACCATCTATAGAAACTTCTAGCAGTGGTGACTCAATTGCCTGCTGTGCAGCCTGGATAGCTCGGTTTTCGCCGCTTGCCCGCCCAATACCCATCAGTGCCGAACCAGCATTGCTCATTACAGCCTTCACATCTGCAAAGTCTAGGTTAATGAGGCCATGTACGGTTATAAGGTCAGAAATGCCCTGCACGCCCTGGCGGAGTACGTCATCGGCAACTTTGAAGGCCTCAAGAAGTGGAGTGGACCGGTCGATGGTCTGCAAAAGGCGATCGTTTGGAATGATAATGAGCGTGTCTACCGCTGAACGTAGTTTGTCTATGGCCGATTCGGCATTGCGGCGCCGTTTATCGCCCTCAAAGGCAAACGGCTTCGTCGCAAACCCAACAACCAGCACATCCATATCTTTCGCGACCTGGGCAACAACATGCCCTGCACCGCTACCAGTACCGCCACCTGCCCCTATAGTAATAAAGATCATGTCTGCACCCTGAAGGGCGTCTTTAATCTCGTCGCGCGATTCGTTAGCAGCCTGTTCGCCGACTGCCGGGTCTGCGCCCGCGCCTAAGCCACGTGTGGTTTCGCGGCCAATGTGAAGCTTTTTCGTTGCCTTAGAGTTGTGAAGCGCCTGCGCATCGGTGTTAACGGCCACAAATTCTACGCCTTCTACGCCTGCTTCAACCATACGGTTAATGGCCGCGCCGCCGGCTCCGCCAACACCGACAACCTTAATACGTGCAAACGTTTCAATCGCTGGATCAACTGCTTGTGCCATATCGCGCCATTCCCTCACACTTACGTATACAGTCAGTATAACTGAGCATAGCAAGGAGTTCAACCGCCTGTGTATACAAAATTTCTACGCGCTATTTTGGGTCGAGTACATTTGACGCTCAGCCGCAAGACGCCCGAGTAACTGTACTGTTCTTGCGTGTCCTGCTAGGGGTCACCCGACGATTTATCTGCCTTAGGGGCGAAGTTTTTTGAAGAAGTTGCCTATGGAAGAGATGTTGTCCGACAAAATCGTAGAGCTCACGTGCTCGTTTGCAAAAGGCGCAAGTAGGACATCGAGCAGCATGAGCCCTGTTGCGGTCGCAAAGGCTGGGTCGTCTACGGTGTCTACCAGTCCAGCGAGCCCTCGAATCTTACCAATCCGCACAGGCAACTGCAGCTGCTCTTTGGCAAACTCGGCCAGACCCGGTAATGCCGAGCTTCCGCCCACAATCACCACGCCGCCTGGCAGCTTGCGAGAACGGTGAATCTTCTGTAGCTCTTTATCAACATATTCGAGTAGTTCCTCGACTCGCGCCTCAACAATCATGTTCGTTTCTGCCTGTTCGAAGGTATACCCCGCACCATCTACGATGATTCTGTAGGTCTTGTCTGTGGTGTCGCCTAGCGTGACGTGCTTTATTTTCACCTGTTCGGCGACATCGAGGTCAGTCTTTAGCCCAATTGCGATGTCGTTTGTTATGTGGATGCCTCCCACCGGTATGACGGCAACGTGCTGTATTTCACCATCTTCAATAACGATGAGATTCGTTGTGCCGGCGCCAATATCGAGCACCGCTGTTCCTGCCTCTTTTTGCTTGCGGTCCAGCACGGCTTCAGCCGCGGCCAGCGAAGAAACTGTGCGGTGCTGTGGCCTCACCTGCGCCTTCTCGAGCGCCAGGTCTAGATTGCGAACGTTCGGTGTAGATGCCGTCAAAATATGACAGTCCACTTCGAGCCGCACGCCGTGCATACCAACCGGGTCTTTCAGGTTATCCTGGCCGTCGAGCCGATAGTTTTTAGCAAACACCTGCAGTATCTCACGGTTTGCTGGCAGTTTTACGATAGCCGCCGACTCCTCTACCCTATCTCTATCTTCTGGCGTAATTTCTCTGTTTGGGTTGCTGATGGCTATAGTGCCCCTAGAATTTATCCCTGCCACGTGTGCACCGTTTATATTCACCGTAGCGGCCTCAATCCGCACCCCCGATATCCGTTCAGCTTCGGTCATGGCCTGTATGATTGCCTCTACCGCGTCATCGACATGCATAATAACCCCACGGCGCATACCTTGGTTCTGGCCTATGCCATGTCCAATGACCGAAATTGCTGTTGGGTCATTCGCATCGCGCACCCCTACAACACAACGGACGTAAGAGGTTCCTATATCGAGGCCCACATAGTGAGGACTAGTTTGTTCGCGCATATTGACCCCAGTATACCGCTAGAGCTTGCCCACATGCAACTTTTGTGCTGATCTTGTTCTTACGGCAGCCCCAAATTGTATACAATTTGCTTAATTTAGCAGAAAAACAGGTGCCATTTAACAGAAATTTAGCAGGTATCAGGTAGCAGACATCTACGTCTGAAATCTGATAAATGCAAAATTTCTGCTATCTGAAACCTGATACGTCTGTTAAATACAGCAAGAGAATTGCGTACAGTTTCTGGCTTCCTGACCCTGCCAGGCCAGATGACCCTACACCTGCGTCAATATCTCGCAGCCGTCTTTGGTTACGAGCAGTGTGTGCTCAAACTGGGCGCTGCGGCTACCGTCTACCGTCAGAAGCGTCCAGCCATCGTGCGCACCAAATATACGGTGGTTACCAAGGGTTGTAATAGGTTCTATGGCTATAGTCATGCCGGTTCGTAATACTGGACCCTTGCCCGCCTGGCCGTAGTTTGGGATTTCCGGCGCTTCATGCAGTTGATGCCCCACGCCGTGCCCTACCAGTTCACGTACGATCCCAAGATCGTACGAACGCAACACTTTCTCTACCGTAGCAGATATATCTCCCACGCGCGCACCGTCGCGCACCGCATCGATCCCTGCGTACAGGGCTTCTTCGGTACCCTTCAGAAGCCGGGCAGCGTCCGCATCTGGCTTACCGCCTATGCAAACGGTTATACCCGCATCGGTAATCATGCCGCCGTATATAATGCCGTAGTCAAAGTTGACTACATCGCCGTTTTTGAAAGCAATGTCATTCGGGATACTGTGCTGTACTTCGTTGTTGTTGGAAATACAAATTATGTCTGGGAAGCCCTCAAACCCTTTGAAGGCTGGCTTTCCGCCCAGCCGTTCCGTCTCGCGGCCAGCCAGAGCCGAGACGTCTTTTGGCGTCATGCCAGCACGAACTTCACGGCGGATTTTCTCGAGCACGTTTGCCAGAATGCGGCCGCTTTCACGCATGGCCTTGAGCTCACTATCGGTCTTTGGCTGCATACGTGTCCGCCCTTTCTGACGAGAAATTAGTACTAAAACTTTTCTGGGATACCAAGTGCATTCACAATGTTCAGGTAAACCTCGGTAGGCGCACCATCGGCATTCACGTCCAGCACCGTCACGCCACCGTCGCGGAATTGCTGCAAGATTGGCTGTGTTTTGCTGGCGTACAAGCGGTACCGCTCAGTAATGGCCTCTTCTGTGTCGTCGGGGCGACCACGCTTTGCAAGACGCTCGCGTGTTTCTTTTTCGCTCACATCCATATGCACTACAGTCGGCTTACCAAACCGGCCATTTTCCACCTGCTGCATGAGCCACTCTACCTGGCTGGTGGTACGCGGAAAGCCATCGAGAATAAACTCCCCAGTCGTATCTATAATGTCGAGAACCTTGTCTATCATGTCTATTGTTTCTTGGTCGCTCATGAGCTTGCCCTCAAGCATTTCGGCACGGCGGTGACCTGTCAGGAATAGTCGGAATATCTCACCAGTCGAAATGTATGCAAAACCATGCTCATCGGCCAGCTTGTGCCCCTGCAAACTTTTGCCAGCGCCAGCCGGACCCATCAATAAAATCATGAAAGTTTCTCCTTTACTAACCTTGCTACTAATGCCCCGTCTGCCGTGTTACCCACGCGTGATTTCACCTGGCCTATCACTTGCCCCATCTGTTGCGGACCCTCTGGTTTCACCTGGGATATAACCTCGTCGATAACTGCCACCAGTTCCGCTTCGCTGAGTTGTGCGGGCAAATACTCCTCTATGATGGCCTTCTCGGTGAGTTCCTTGTCGGCCCTGTCTTGGGAGCCGCCCTGCACATACAGGTCGGCGCTTTCTTGCCGTTTTTTCGCCTCTTTGGCAAAAAGCGACACAATAGACTCATCATCCAGCCCCGTTTCGCGCTTACCAGCCGCTACTTCCGCGTACAAAATGGTGCTTTTCAGGCCACGGAGCGTTTCGAGACGCAACGAATCACCGGCCAACATAGCCGCCTTTACGTCATCTTGTAGGCGTTGCTTGATCATGAGATATACTCTGCCGTACTTAAATTATTTTTGGCCGAGTTTAATCTTCTTCAGCTTGAGCGCTTTGCGTTGATTACGGATGATTGCCTTGTTGCGGCGATCCCGTTTGCTCAGTGGCTTTTCGAAGTACTGACCTGATTTAACGGCAATAACGAGCCCGGATTGCTGTACGCGGCGATTAAACCGTCGCACCAGGTTCTCGGCACTCTCTTTCCCGTCTTTTCGTGTAACTTCTATCATAACCGTAGGAGTATAACAGGGATAGACACAAGAGACAAGAGATAAGAGATAAGAAAATCTCACGTAAATTAAAGTTCATCTGAAGTTCACCGCAACTTGCAACTTCCGGTGAACTTGTGCTACACTGCTTGATGTTATGGCAAGCATTATTATTTCTACCAAACAGTTACGCACAGAAATGCCACGTGTACGTGCCGGCCTAGCACGCGGTAACTCTTACACAGTCGTATACCGATCACAGCCTATAGGGGAAATCACACCGCTAAAATCTGTTGACACCCACAAACCAATACTCCCCGCTGGCGGACGCTTTAACTTCACCAAAAAGCTTGGGCGTGAACTTACGCCGGAATTATTCAATGAAATAGCCCTCACCAAATATGACAGCTAAAAACGGCGTAGTCTTTCTTGATGCAAATGTCCTGCTATATTATCTCGACAGCGGTAGCCCACACCATACACAAACAGAAGATACACTGAGTCACCTCATAGAAGTTGGGGCGGCGTTATGTACATCACATCATGCACTTGAGGAGGTCTTGCATGTAACACTGCAGGTGTTTGGGGTAGAGGCAGTAGCCGATGCACTAGAAGACATTTCGAAAATACCAGGTCTGTATCTCATGGAACCGATGGCAGATTTTGCATTCGCACAGCGCTACACGAAGCTGCTTGAGTCAGTAAATATCGGGCTCAACGATTGCCTCATCCTTCAGCTTATGCTTGACAACGATATAACCGACCTCTATACCTACGACGAAAAGCTTGCCCGCGCCGCCACCGCACTTAACCTCTCCTGCATCACAAGCAACACAAAAATACCCCTGTAAAAGAGTAGGTATTTTTTGCCCCTATTTAGTCGTTGAACAGCCGTGCTGATAGGGTGCTGATCCATTCTTTTTCTCTCCTTGTATCTGCCGAATTAACACCTATGGACATGACACGTTCATCTTGAAGACAGGGCTTTCCGGCAATCCCTGTCTTCAACCCCCTAAATACAGCCTCTTGAAGACTTGGCATGCGTGCACCTCCTTGTATTGGCTCAGGCATACGAAAGGGCATTTTGTCATAAGGTGGCAAGCCGTTACTATCTAGTTGTGCTGCCCTGTCTCTGGAATGGTCACCGTCTAACGGATGCACCCAGCCATCTGGTACTACCTCTGTGTAATACTGGTGACTTACGCCTCTGGGATCAGGGCTACCGTCACTGCCCCCCCAGGAATGATGGCGGCATCTACGTTACGATTTTGGTCTTGTTTAGGCATAATGTATATATTATACTACATAAATATGTAAATGTCTAGCTGACGTGGCGTTTTTGCTGGGTGCGCTGGCTTTTGAGCACAATACTCTGGAGTTCTTTGAAGATGATGAACTGTTTGTTGGTATGGTAGATCTTGGTGTTACCCTGTTTTTCAGATATAAGGAAGCCGGCTTTTTCAAGGCGCTTCAGCTCACGCTGGATGTTACCTGCGTCTTCTTTGATAAGCTTGGCAAGGCCGCGCACGTGGGTTTTAAAGTCAGGATACTTAGCATAGATAACAATAATCTTGCGGCGAACTCGGCTGGTGATGAAAACGTCTAGCATAGTATTTACCCTTACCTTTACATAAGCCTTTTATTGTCGTTACGACAACGTACTGTCGATAGTATAGCGACCATCTCGTGACAATTCAACACCATTTTTTATTTCGTAAGGCTTCATACTGGGTCGGCCATAGGCTGCCCCAAGATCTGCTCTATATGGCATGCTTCCCGCCGTAAATACACCTAGGCAGTAGATTCTCTGCCCGCTGCTGGCCCGTATCTGCTACATTGTAGGTATGTTCTACTACGAGGTGCTGGTTGGGGATCTACAGTATCATGGCAAGTCCGCCCTGACATATTCATCTGAGGTACACTTATTGCCCGGTTCCGTTGTGAGAATTGCACTGCGTGCCCGCAGCGTACTCGGCATTGTGCTGCGGGAAGTGCCAGAACCCAGCTTTGCCGCAAAGCCAGTCGCGGCTGTTATGCCAGATGCCGTTATGCCCACGCAGCAGCTTGAGCTCATCGACTGGCTGTATGGGTACTATCCGGCACCTTTTGGCACGATTGTTCGGCAGTTTTTGCCACCCACCACCGCCTTCCCGCGAAAAGGCAGCACTGACCAAGCTCCAAATGCCGAAAGCCAAACAGATTCCAGATTCCAGATTCCAGATTCCAAAGAACCTGCCGCCCCTCAAACATCCACCATCCAACATCTAGCATCTAACCTGCCACACCTCACACCCGACCAGTCAGCTGCTCTCAAAGCTATCCAGCCCTCTGGCTATCACCTATTGCACGGCGTCACCTGCAGTGGCAAAACACGCATATATATAGAGCTCACGCGGCGCGCCCTGGCGGCGGGCACGTCGACCATCATCCTCACGCCCGAAATCGGGCTCACCGCACAGCTTACTCGTAGTTTTACCGCGGCATTCACCGAGCGCGTCTACGTGCTCCACTCACGGCTAACCGCGGCGGCCCGGCGGGATATTTGGCACAGCATCATCTCGAGCACAGCGCCCGTTATCGTCATTGGGCCACGTTCGGCCCTCTTTGCACCCGTGCAGCGGCTGGGTCTCATTGTGATAGATGAGTCGCACGATCAAGCTTACAAAAGTGATTCCTCGCCCCACTACCGTACCGAGCGTGTCGCCGCACGGCTAGCCCAGCTACACGGAGCGTGCCTGGTGAGCGGCACAGCCACACCAAGCATCGAAGAATACTATTTGCTCGAGGCTAAAAAGCGCCCGATTATTACCCTCCGGTCGTTAGCCGTCACAAGCACAGCAGAGGTCGCCACCAAAACAGTCGACTTACGCGACAGGAGTAACATGACCCGCAGTAGCATACTCACCACTCCCCTCGTTGAAGCTATACAGTCCGCCCTTGGCAGCCACGAACAAAGCCTACTTTTCCTCAACCGCCGAGGCACTGCCAGCGCCATACTGTGCAGCCACTGTGGCTGGCAGGCCTTGTGCCCACACTGTGACCTTGCCATGACCTACCACGGAGACACGCACCGCATACGCTGTCATATCTGCGGCCGCACGCAGCCCCTGCCTGGTAGCTGCCCAGATTGCGGCGAAACAGACATAATCCTCAAGTCGGTTGGCACAAAGGCGGTCGTAGACGAGCTGCATCGCCTGTTCCCTAACGCCCGCGTGAGCCGGTTTGACACAGACGCCAGCAAGGCAGAACAGCTCGAAAACCAGCTCGATGCCTTGAAAAACGGGAGCGTCGATATCATCGTTGGCACCCAAATGGTCACCAAGGGCCTCGACCTGCCCGGCTTATCCGTTGTAGGCATTCTGAACGCCGATAGCAGCCTGCTCATCCCCGACTACACCGCCAGCGAACGCACGTTTCAGCTTCTCACCCAGGTTATCGGTCGCACCGGACGGGGGCACCGTTCTGGCTCTGTCATCATTCAAACATACAATCCCACGCACCCCACCATCGTCGCTGCTACCCAAAAAGATTGGCCAGGATACTACGCCCGCGAACTCGACGAACGCCGAGCATTCCACTTCCCGCCGTTTACACACCTGCTTAAACTTACCTGCCTGCGCGCCACTAGCGCATCGGCCGAAAAAACCGCAATGAAGTTAAAAGAACAGATACAAAAAGACCATCCCAGGTTAAATGTAGAAGGCCCATCCCCCACATTTCACCCACGCGAAAGCGGCAAATACAAATGGCAGCTCATCATCAAATCGCCCTCTCGCGCCGTACTTGTTGCCATAGCCAGCAACCTGCCAAGTGGCTGGCAACACGACCTCGACCCCGTAAACCTACTCTAGTAGGCATGAATGGCCAACCAACAATTAATTATTCCCTGAATGAATCCTGTTCAGGTATTGAGTATTCGTGAATTGCTTGGTTATTACAGCTTGGTACTTGGTCATTTGGCCAAACTGAGGGTATACTGATGCCCATGAATGCGAAGTTAATCACCCTCCCCAACCCGCACCTACGGGAACGTAGCAAAAAGGTCGGCTTCATAGGCGAAGATATCCGTGAGCTCATAGCCGCCATGGAAAAGGCAACCCTAGACTGGGAAGACAGCCGCGACCACGAGGTAGGCGTTGCGCTTGCCGCCGTACAAATAGACCAGCTCCATCGTGTGGTGGTCGTCCGCAACAACTTCGATGACAAGTCAGACCGAACCTTCCGCGTCTTTATAAACCCAGAGATTACAAAGTACGAGGGCGAAGTCGTGGCCGACTACGAGGGCTGCCTGAGTATAAAAAATGTATACGGTTTGGTGCCACGGCACAGCAAAGTACGAGTAAAGGCACTTGACCTGAACGGCGAAGAAATACGGCTCACGGCCGAAGGCTTCCTGGCGCGTGTGTTTCAGCACGAAATAGACCACACCAACGGTATTGTGTTTATAGACCACATCAAGGATGACCCGCAGGCATTCTTTGTACTTACAGACGAAGGAAAGCTAGAACCAAAAGACTATGAACAAGACATCAAAGACAACACCGACCTCTGGGATTGACAAGGACAGTCCTTGTCAGATTGTGTTCTTTGGGACGGGGCCGGTGGCCGCTGCTTCGTTGCGGTTGCTGACAGAGGATTTTGCCATCGAAGCCGTGATTACAAAGCCAAAGCCCGCTCACCACAGGGGTAGCTTCCCTGTTCTGGAGGTCGCTGACGAGCTCGGCTTGCCAGTCATCACCGTCACCGACGCACCTGACGTGTCGAGCAAGGTCATAGCCGCTCAGTTTCGTAGCGAGGTTGCAGTGCTCATAGATTTTGGCATTATTGTGAAACAAGACGTTATAGATAGTTTCCTCCTTGGGATTATCAACAGCCATTTTAGCCTGCTACCACAGTGGCGCGGAGCAGACCCCATAACTTTTTCAATCCTGAGCGGCCAGGAACAAACGGGTGTGAGCCTCATGGAAGTGGTAGAGAAGCTAGACGAAGGAAATATCGTGGCGCTTGGGCTATTCGACCTGGATGGCACCGAGACCAACGCTTCACTCACCCAGGACCTCATAAACCTGAGTGCAGGTTTGCTACGTGATACCTTGCCAAACTACATAGAAAACCCGCGGGCAATTCCGCAAGAAAAAGTTGCCGACATTGTACCCGAAATAGCGTATCCGCGTGAGCCCTCATACTCGCACAAACTCACGAAACAAGATGGCGTACTTGACCTTTCAAAGCCTGCCGAACAGCTCGAACGGGAGGTCCGCGCCTACCTGGGCTGGCCTGGCAGCCGCACTGTCATCGCTGGCAAAGACGTCGTAATAACCGCTGCCCATGTTGCAGACAACACTTTAGAAAATGTAGATAAAAAAACAATATTCATCGCCAATAAGCAACTTTGCCTGCAAACCGCCAGTGGTGTCCTGGTCGTGGACGCCCTCAAACCCGCCGGCAAACCCGCCATGCCCTCCAGCGCTTTCCTAGCCGGCTACGGGTCAAAGATATAGTGGTCATCAGAACAAAAAAATAAGTACTATTACAATAATGGTGGAGAAGAAGGGAGTCGAACCCTCGACCTCAGCAATGCGAATGCTGCGCTCTAGCCAACTGAGCTACTTCCCCGCTGTGACCAGCATAGCTGGTTCTGGAGACAACAGTCAAGAGCGCGGCAACTAGCCAAGCGGCTTGTAGGTTAGGTCGGAATCGAGCGGCGCGCGTGAGCGGAGTAAGCGCTGGCCTGCCGTATCGACCACCATGGCAACGTCTTTATAGCCATTGTCGACGTAGAGCTGAATGGTCTTCTGCTCTTCTGGCGACGCTTCAACGACATTGTAGACTGGGGCGGACGTCATCGCCTGGGGCTGCTGGTATGGCTGCGTGGTAACCTGCGGCACATCTTGCGGCTGAGCGATGGCTGGCTGTTGCTGTGCAGTAGCCATAATCTGTGGCGCCATTGCACCCACCTCGCCCTTCAAAGCCTCAAATACATCATTTACTACCTGCTTGTAGTTTGGAAGGTTGGCCTCGAGCCACTGAAGTGCTTGGGCCTGGTTTTGGTCGCCCCCGGCATCAATAAACCGCTCAAACTCCTCAAGCTGCTTATCGGTCATTTGGTTGGCAAGCTGCGTGCCAACCCGTAGCTCTAAAGTCTCGTATATGTGCTGAAGCATTGCCTTTTTCTGATCCTCGGGCAAGCCACCGAGACCAAGTTCTTGCAGGAGGTTATTGTCGAGTTTTAACATAGCCGTATTATAGCGTCCTTTCCTTTGTCTCTACAACGTAAAATGCAAGCTTATCGCCAATTTGTAGGTCTAACCGAGAGGTCGTCTCAAGCTCAAGGCCACCAAGCTCGCCCTCTATGAGGTCAGTTGCAGCATTGGGGCCGCGCTTGAGGCCTTTCAGCCTGGCTTCGCCTATCTGGTCTTTGCCGCGCATAACACGTATAAGTGCTGGTGCTGTCAGTTTGCCGTTCAGGACTTCTCCGCCACAAATTACCTCTGTTTTGGTTGTCTTAAATACGCCCTTTACTTCGAGTGCGCCCATATCCTTTTCAATAACTTCTGGTGCCAGCAGGGTGCTTAACTCTGCTTTCACATCATCTATAAGCTCGTAGATAACATTGTACAGGCGTATGGAAACCTTATCGCGGTTCGCAAGACGCTTGATGTTGTTTGCTACGCTTGTATTGAAACCGTAGATGATGGCGCCTGTGCTGCGAGCAAAGTGAATATCGTTATCGTTTATAACGCCCACACTCGAGCTGGCCACGCGTACGGCAACTTCATCTGTTTCAATACTCTTGAGGCTGTCTGCAACAGAGGTCAACGAACCCTGCACGTCAGCTTTGATGATAATAGGCAACTCCTGGAGCTTGTCGGTACGGCTAATGATACGAAGTAGCTCGCTACTGCTCATGTCACTCCGACTGCTCGCATGAGCGCGCTCGGTAGCGACCACGGCAGCCCGTTCGCGCGCATCCCGCTCCTGTTTGACTGTTTCGAACTGGTCACCGAACTCCGGCAGAGTCTTAAAACCACTAATGATAACTGGGGTCGAGGGGCCTGCACTCTTCACAGGCTTCCCTGTGGTTGCATCGAGGTTACGCACCTTAGCATACGTGCCGCCGGTCACTATGAAGTCACCCACTTTAAGTGTGCCTTCCTCTATGAGCGCATGCGCTATCGGGCCGCGGCCGTGCTCGACGTGTGCCTCTATGATAAGCCCGCGCGCTGGGACAGTTGCATCGGCCTTTAGTTCGTCTATATCTGCAACCAAAAGAACTGTATCGAGTAGATTAGTGAGGCCATCACCCGTTTTTGCGCTGACTTCTACCATGGGCACGTCACCACCCCATGCTTTATCGTCGGCCACCACGCCGTGTTCGGCCAGCTGGCCCATAACGAGCCCGGGGTTTGCGCCCTCTTTGTCCATCTTGTTTATGGCAACCACAATCTTTGTGCCAGCATTTTTGGCATAACGAATCGCCTCAATAGTCTGTGGCTTTACACCGTCATCGGCCGCCACGACTAT
>JAKPIL010000020.1 GCA_029549845.1 bacterium | reverse complement strand
TACATACATATTCTTTTCGCGCTGTGCGAGCTCGGCGGTAAGGTCTACGGCAAGCTGCTCGTAGCCTATGGTGTTTTCGAGGATGGTTTCGTCCGGAGGCTTAAGGCAGGCGATGCGCTTTTGCTGCTGCTGTTCCTGCCGCCTTACCAGGGCTATCTGGCGGCGGATATCGTTATTGGTCTCATGTCTGTAGAATTGGTGCAAAAACCATACCTGCTCGAATTCGGTGCCGTTCATAAGTATGGTGCGGATTTTGGAATAGGGGTTGGTGGCGTTTTTGTCGTAGGGCTTGGGGTAAATCGTTTTCCAGTCCATAAACTTGTTTACATCTGCCGGTTTTTGGTCAAACGGGTTCATAATCATCTCCTTCAATGCTAGTAAGTATTTGCAAATAAACAAAAATTATAATTGTCAAATAAGCCCGAAAGGGGGTTTCAAAACGGCATATAATTGATGTATAATAAATAAAGGAGGCAGATATGGAAAACCTGATAACCCAAGGCAAAGAAATTCTTGAGGATGTAAACGCCGTAAACTACGAAGAAATGGTAGACCGCGCCAACGACTGGCTCAAAGAAATCGAGACGGAGCTGCCCGACCCTTCGGCAGTCGAAGAAATCTACGAGATCGCCTCGCGGGTATTCAAGCCCACTTTCCAGAATGTCAACCCATTCTTTGCCCCGCCCGTTGTGCCCACGATAGAAGAAAAGGTGGACTTTTTCCGCGAGAAGCTGGAAGAAATCCTCGAGGTACTGCAAAAGAACAACCCCCGATAGGGGCCGAGCCGGATTGATCTGAAGGAAGCGATGTTACTTTTTAATTATCATATAAATTAAAAGCAGCCCGTTTTTTCGGGCTGCCCGCGGTTTTATGGATGAGCGTGCTTTATAATTAAGCGGTCTGTTATTTGTCGTTTGCGATAATGGCTTTGCCTATCTGCATATTCTCATAATTACTCCTTGCCCCAAAAACTTTGTTTATAAAGTACATTATACCTTGTTTTTTGGCTTATACGCAATACCTGTCGTAAAATGCGCGTTAAATCAAGATATCCTACGCAATAAAGAAAGGCCGCTTGCTTTTGCAAGCTGCCTTTCTTGGCGCGCCCTAAGAGGGTCGAACTCCTAGCCTTTGGTTCCGTAGACCAACGCTCTATCCAATTGAGCTAAGGGCGCAATTATTGCTTTCGGCTTATTCAATTATAGTTAAGCGGTGGCGTTTTGTCAAACAAATACATAAAAATATTATTGCCACATCATTTATTTTTGATATTATTTGCTTTTTCGGGAATAATAAAACTTGGCTGGCGCGAAGGGTAAAATTTGCCGTTTTTTGAGATTAAAAACTTTTGCGAAAATGGGCAAAAACCGTTGACACAAAGGCGGCCTATGAGATATTATATATAAGCCTGCTCGGCTGGAAGCCGTAGGCAGACGAACCTTGAAAACCGAACAGACGAAGCAAGAAGCGAATTAAAAGTTTGGGCGCCATAAGTGGTGCTTAAACGAAAGCCAGTTAATTACTTTGAGGAATTAACGCTGCTTGGTTAAATAAGATTAACTGAGTGGCGATAAGTCAGAATTGAACTTAAGAGTTTGATCCTGGCTCAGGACGAACGCTGGCGGCATGCCTAACACATGCAAGTCGAACGGAGGTATGGGCTTCGGCCCATGCCTTAGTGGCGAACGGGTGAGTAACACGTGAGCAACCTGCCCCGTACTACGGGATAACACTAAGAAATTAGTGCTAATACGGTATATGACCACACCGAGGCATCTCGGAGGGGTAAAAGCGTTTAGCGGTACGGGATGGGCTCGCGGCCAATTAGCTAGTTGGTGAGGTAACGGCCCACCAAGGCGACGATTGGTAGCCGACTTGAGAGAGTGATCGGCCACACTGGAACTGAGACACGGTCCAGACTCCTACGGGAGGCAGCAGTGGGGAATATTGGGCAATGGAGGAAACTCTTACCCAGCAATGCCGCGTGAGTGAAGAAGGTCTTCGGATTGTAAAGCTCTTTGATTGGGGACGAATTAATGACGGTACCCAAGGAACAAGCCCCGGCTAACTATGTGCCAGCAGCCGCGGTAATACATAGGGGGCGAGCGTTGTCCGGAATGACTGGGCGTAAAGGGTGTGTAGGCGGCTTCGCAAGTTGGAAGTGTAATACCTAGGGCTTAACTCAGGTGCTGCTTCCAAAACTGCGAGGCTTGAGTGTCGGAGAGGAAGATGGAATTCCTAGTGTAGCGGTGGAATGCGTAGATATTAGGAGGAACACCAGAGGCGAAAGCGATCTTCTGGACGATAACTGACGCTGAGGCACGAAAGCGTGGGGAGCAAACAGGATTAGATACCCTGGTAGTCCACGCCGTAAACGATGGATACTAGGTGTAGGGGGTATCGACTCCCCCTGTACCGCAGCTAACGCAATAAGTATCCCGCCTGGGGAGTACGGCCGCAAGGTTGAAACTCAAAGGAATTGACGGGGACCCGCACAAGCAGCGGAGCATGTGGTTTAATTCGAAGCAACGCGAAGAACCTTACCAAGACTTGACATCGCATGAAAGCATCAGAGATGATGCCCTCCCTTCGGGGACATGTAGACAGGTGGTGCATGGTTGTCGTCAGCTCGTGTCGTGAGATGTTGGGTTAAGTCCCGCAACGAGCGCAACCCTCATAGCTAGTTACCAATATTAAGTTAGGAACTCTATTGAGACTGCCGTGGATAACACGGAGGAAGGTGGGGATGACGTCAAATCATCATGCCCCTTACGTCTTGGGCTACACACGTGCTACAATGGCTATTACAAAGAGCAGCGAAGCGGTAACGTGGAGCAAATCTCAAAAAGATAGTCTCAGTTCAGATTGTGGGCTGCAACCCGCCCACATGAAGTCGGAGTTGCTAGTAATCCCGAATCAGAATGTCGGGGTGAATGCGTTCCCGGGTCTTGTACACACCGCCCGTCACGCCATGGGAGTTGGGAGTACCCAAAGTCGGTGAGCTAACCGCAAGGAGGCAGCCGCCTAAGGTAAGACCAATGACTGGGGTGAAGTCGTAACAAGGTAGCCGTATCGGAAGGTGCGGCTGGATCACCTCCTTTTTAGGGAGCAGTTAAAACTGCAAACCGGTCGAAGCCTGAGAATGACACGACTTCTCAGGTTACTCTAACAGTCAGGCTGAGAGTATAAATTATTTACTAATGAAGGCT
>JAKPIL010000204.1 GCA_029549845.1 bacterium | reverse complement strand
ATGCGATATGGCAGTGTTTTCGCGTTGTAGGTACTTACAACAGTCACCGAGATGGTGGAAGTGGGCCGAGACTTTTTGCCTACTTTTTCTTCGGCAGAAAAAGTAGGGCGAGTCCGGCTTCGCCGGATTCGAAACAGGAGATCTATCGACTGCGCTCAAGATGACAGGAATAAAGGCTGAGCGCGAGCTGCGGTACTATTGGAGATCTCTCCACTGCGCTGACTACGTCAGCTACGGTCGAGATGACAGTGAAGGGGCGAAAGGTGAGTTTACCGGGTGGTGGTTTTGGTGGTCGTGTTTGTTGTGTTCGTTGTAGCTGCAGGTGCTTTTGTCTCGGTAGTAGTGCCATTGGTATTTATGATGGGCGCGATATTGATGATTTGGTTCGTAGGCTCGCGGTACACTATGGCTCTCTTGGGGAATATAACCAGGTAATCACCCTTTTCAACGTTTTTATAGAACTCTGCATTTGCCTTCTTAAGCTTGGCTGGGTCCTCTACCCGAGCCACTGTAGGAGCTTCGGTTTCATCGATACGCAGCACCTTCTTCAGCTCGGCAAGTACACGCTGCGTTTCGGCGCTGTTTTGTGCCTTTTGTGCCTGGGAGGGGTTACTCTTTACGCCCTGGTATTTATTGTAGAATATCACCGTCCCCACTACGCCCAATACCGCTACAAGTGCCAAAACAGCAAATAATAGCTTGTTGTTCTTTACTTTACCTGGGATCGAAAAACGACCCCTGTTTTGCTTCGCTTCATCCTGGGCGTTCTCAATCTTATTTCTTTCTGACATATCATCCTCACTTTTTTATACCTTAATTTTACCTTCATTCCGCAGAATGGTCTAGCGTACCTGAATGTAGGCCTTCCTAAACTGTGGATCATCCACGCCATTTCCCTGCTTACACATAATGCGAAGATACACATCTGACTTTGCCGCACCCGCTATGGCCGTCCAGGCTGATGATTTCAATTCAGCCACACCGCTAATGTCGACCTCTGGGCCAGTTCCGCCATCGAGGTTTGCATATACTCCTGCCTGGGTAGCTGCATACTGCACTCGACAGTCAGCCCCTGCCGTTACGACGCCAGCCATGCGACTTATACCAACCCGGAACTCACTGGCGCGAGTTAAATCTACTTGTAGTCGTATGGGCGTATTTAAGAACTGTGTCTCCGCTGCGGGCATATTGGTCCATGTATCCAGCCCTGCCACAAATGTGTATTCGTTATAGGCGGCTGGTACGCAATCTACCCACGCTGTTCCCTGATAGCACCGGAACTTGTTGTTTGTTGTGTTGTAGTACATGCCGCCAGCAACCCCTGTCGGGTCGGCGCCACTAACCCCGTCAAGCACAAGCAGCACGTCTGCGGCATCGTCAACGAGCGTACCGATTTCAACTGAGTTGGCAGCGGTATCAACCGTAAGCATTGGCAGGCTTGTCGCATCATTTATCACAAATGAGGTAGCGCTGTCGGCAGAGTTTTGGAACTTGAATGTGCCATCCGCAAGCACCGAAAGTACACTGGTGCCACCATCCTGAACATTGAATGTACCAGTACTATCGAGATTGATATTGAAGTCGTTGGCGCCGAGTGCAATAGCGGTAGTAGCGTCAAGTGCCATGGCATCTTTGAACTCGGTAAAATCAAGCGCATCTGGCGCGATATCTGCTGCGGCAATAGTAGCGTTGGTAATTTCGGAAGATTCTATAGTAGTACCTAGCTTCGTAACATTCGCGCTCAGTGCGCTATCGCTCACTGTGCTTGTTGCGCCAACGGTGAGCGTATCTGCTACG
>JAKPIL010000190.1 GCA_029549845.1 bacterium | reverse complement strand
GGAAGGCGCCTAGCCGTGGTGAACGCCGATGACCCTCAGAGCGTCGACTTTGCACTAGAAACCGAAAATAGCGTGTCCTACGGCGTTGAGGCAGGCGATGTGCGGGCGACAGACGTGCAGCTCCGCTCAGACGGTTTGCAGTACACGGCCGAGGCCGGCACAGATACCTACCGTATCACGAGCCATTTGCCAGGGATTTTTAATGTGTATAACACCTTGGCAGCGGTGTGCGTGGGGCAGGCTATGGGGCTTACAAAAGCGCAGATAGAGCAGGGCATTGCGAGTCTGGCTGGGGTTGAGGGGCGGATGGCAACGGTAGACGAGGGACAAGGCTTTTCCGTTATAGTAGATTTTGCGCATACGCCAGATAGTTTTGAAAAGCTGTTTAAAGATATTCGGCCGGTGGTGAAGGGCAAGCTGATTGTGATGTTTGGCTCTGCGGGGCGGCGCGATGAAGCCAAGCGGGCGGTGCAGGGCGAACTGGCCGGCACATATGCCGACGAAGTGGTGGTGACAGAGGAAGACGACCGCGACTGTGACGGCGCAGACATAATGGACATGATAGCGGGCGGTGCCGAAAAGGCAGGGAAGGTTCGCGGCCAAAACGTGTTTTTAGTACACGACAGAACAGAGGCGATTGCGTTTGCGCTCTCACGAGCTACGGGCGCCAATGACACGGTGTTGCTGCTGGGTAAAGGCCACGAAAAGACCATAGAGCGGGCTGATGGCGAGCACCCTTGGGACGAAATAGGCGTTACCAAAGACGCTTTGCGAGCCCTCTTGAAGTAAGTGTAAGAAACACAACGCCCCCACGGTGTAAACGATAACTTTTCAACTAATCTTCAAAGGACTGTCCTTTGAACTAGTTCAAAGCGTGGTTAGGGGGTGCATTTTTGTGCTAAGGGTTTGCTGGCCACCGTCTCGTCGATAGCGCTGGGCGCGGCAGGAATGAGGATTCGGCCGACAGAGCTGTTTGATAAATGAGACCGTGGTGCGATGCCTAGAATTGTACTGAGTATTTGGTCCCAGCGCTTCATATATGCAGCATGGCTATTTTGTTCATTTGGGCTACCATGAGTAGCACCATATACGGGAAGATTACAGAAGTTCTTTCCAAATTCCGCCTCGAAGGCTGCAACTGAGGACTCGTTATTTACGGTGGTATCTTGGTCGGGAGACAGCCTAATGATAGGTACTTTTGCCTGCATGAGTAGCGCGATAGCTTCACGAGGAATGAGGGTGTTGATAATGTCGGCTTCGGCTGCGAGGGCGCTATTGCCAAGAGCCTCTTGGTTTGCGCCAAGGTTATGGTATTTGTCTGCGAGGGTTTGGAGGACAAAAGTTTTGTCTGTGAACATTCGCGCAGGCTCTTTAAAGAGTCTAGTCATTGACTCTGCGATGAAGCGAGTTCCAGGTCCGATGGTGATGTTTGGGCGTGTGTTATTGCTGCGAGGAGCTGCGACGCTTAGGCCTTTTACGACGCTTTGTGCAAAAAAACCTTCTACATCAGCGGTACTGTTTGGGGTAGAGTCAAGGACTACGGCAAGTTTTACGTCTGGATGATTTTCTGTGAGCCAGGCTGCTGCAAGGAGCGCCGTCTTGCCTCCCATACTGTGGCCATCTAGTATGAGGATGCTGTCCTGAACGTTCTCGCCGAAGCGACTTCTGTGTGGTTTGGGCATATCTTCGAAGATACTTTGCGCAATAGTCTTGGCTTCTACGTGTTTGTTTCCGTTGCGGGCGAATATGAGCCGAGCGTTATAGTCCTGCGCGATGCCTTTGATTGCTTTGGCCATATCATCATAATTTGCGTTAAACCCCGGGGTCGTGGCAATGGTAATGAGGGTATCGCTCGGCAGCGTTTCGTTGACTATATGTTCGATGCTTGTGCCTGGACGCCCAAGACCTGCTTCCCACACGGGATTGGCCGCACTGTCTACCCGGAAGAATGCGCTTACTATTGAACTTGCTATGACTGCGATGGTGCCCGCCCGCTTGGCTACGGACTGGAGCTTTTCGGGCAAAGGGCGCCGCGGCAAAAAAGAGTCCTCAAGTGGTGGCGCACAGGGAAACGACTGAGAAGACGCTTCAGAGGAGGTCATGGACTAATTAAAGTAGGAAAACTACATATTGTCAAGGGTGAGGGTGGTGCAGCGGATGAAACCACCTCCTTTGGCAAGCTCGGGCATGGCGAGCGGTATGGTCTGCAGGCCGTGAGACTCGACTGCTTTGCGAAACTCTGGTGCCTGCGCGCTCATGACCACGGTGGAGCCGGTGCTGACAAGGTTGCAGGCAAAGGCGTCTTTGGCCTCGGTGAAGCTGACTTCTATTTTCTCTACCCCGTCAAACGTGCGGAGCTTTTCCTGGCTTTCTGGCAAAAATGCATCGGGGCACCAGGCAATGAGGCCTTTTTGCCCGGCTGTTGGGGGTTTGAGAACGGCGAGGGCAAGATCGAGGTCGTAAAAGTAGCTATCTGCCCAGCCAGAGATGGCATTGACCATTGGTGCGCCCCGGGCATCGAGCTGGGGGATGGTTTGCAAGCTTATAACATCGTAGCCGAGCGTTTCTGCGAGAAAGCCGTGCACCGCCATGTCGGTACGGTAGCCGCTCCCGCAAAAGAGGTAATTGCCGCAGGGCAGGGCATCGCCTTGGCCGCTGAATTTCAGGCCAGCCGGAACGGTGTAGGTGGTTTTGCCGAGTTTTGCGAGGGCTTGCTCCGCGTAGGGCTGTTCGCCTTGCCGTGATGGAGGGAGGCTAGAAAGGACTGCCTTGTCTCTGCGTACGAGCGCCCAGTTGGCCGTGTACACGCCATCCTGCAGGTCTAGAGGTGCTGGTGTGGTGATGACGGTAACGCCAAGGCTCTCAAGCGTGCGCTTCAGCAAGGCGTGCTCGGCGGTAGCAACCGATATATCGACGTCCTTTGTGCCGCCCATAAATGGGTTTATGGCCTGGCCATCATCAAAATACTCGGCCCCACTCATCAGAACGGTTGTGTTCATAAGGGGTTGCATTAGTGCAGTATACCAGATGCCTGATCCAGTTAATTTTCTTAATTGCGGGCTAATTTTTTACGAGTATCGAGCCGTCGGTGCCGTATACTAATTTGCTTCTATCATTTCCACAAAGCTTTAGGGCTTTTTGGATTACTCGTGGGTCGAATTTGTAGGTGATGACCTCCCCATTTTTGCTCGTTGTTGGCTCTGGTCCTGCTTCGTTCTGGCCTACAGATGTCGGCACGGGCCTAGTAGCAAGATCGTGTGCTTGTCTAATTGTCTTAGATTCCATATCTACCACATCAGGGAAAGAAGGAGTGTGCCTCCCAAAGCCGGTGCTGACAGAGATGAATACGGGTGTTTTTGTTTCTGGAGACATGTGTATAACAGTAGCATAAAATAGTCTAATTGTCTATAGTATTTTAATCAATATGAAAGAGCACCTTGGGCTTGACCGGTTTTTGGCAGTCGGGTATAGTGAGTGCTAATGCGTTGGCACTCGTTTGCGAGAAGTGCTAACGCTTACTTCGCCTCCGGCTCAAGAATCATGAGACATGAGTCAAGAGATAAGAGGGGAAGATATGTCGCGAAGGCGACGAATTTTATGACTAGATTCCCGTTTCTCAGGGATGGCAACGTAAAAAGGAGGAAGCATGAGTGTACCGTTACAACCGATGGCTGATTATATAGTGGCCCAGACCGAAGAAGCAGCTAACAAGACCGCGAGCGGGCTATACATACCTGGTGGCGCGCAGGAAAAACCGAGTGTTGCCAAGGTGGTCGCCGTGGCGGCAGGTGTGAATAGCGTAAAGGTTGGCGACAGGATTGTGTACAAAAGTTACAGCCAGACCGAAGTAAAAGTCGAAAAAGAAACCTACCTACTCGTAAAAGAGGAAGACGTACTGGCTACGGTAAAATCGTAGCCGACTGTTCACGGTTTTCGGTTTGCCGTTTACATTGAAAACCGAAAAATGAAAACGTAACGAAAACAGTAAACTGATAAAGGAGAACTGATTGCATGGCGAAAAAGGTTTTTTACGATGACGAGGCGCGGCGGCGAGTGCTGGCTGGCGCAGAGATTTTATACAATGCAGTGAAAACCACCATGGGCCCCAAGGGGCGCAACGTGGTTATAAGTAAGAGCTACGGCGCACCGACCGTAACGCACGACGGTGTGACGGTGGCAAAGGGCGTAGATATAGCCGATGCTGATGACGAAACGTTGGGCTACAAAGTAGGCGCAGAACTCATCAAGCAAGCTGCAAACAAGATGAATGACGTGGCGGGCGATGGCACCACCACCGTGACCGTGCTGACCTACCACATCTTGAACGAGGCAAATAAGCTGATTGCGGCCGGGCACAACCCCATGCTCCTTCGTAAGGGGCTTGAGGCAGCGGCACACGAAGTTATCGCCAAGCTCGAGGGTATGAGTGAAGATATACAGGGGAACAAAAAGCGCGTAGCAGAAGTGGCTACGATTTCTGCCGGCGATAGCGTCATCGGCGATCTTATAGCCGACGTGATGGACAAAGTTGGCCGCGACGGCGTGGTGACGGTAGAACAGGGGCAGGGGCTTGGCCTTGAAAGCGAAGTGGTGGAAGGCTTTACCTTTGACCGTGGCTTTGTGAGCCCGTACATGGTAACCGACACCGGGCGCATGGAAGCCGTGTACAACAAGCCAGCTGTTGTGATTACCGATAAAAAAGTTACGAGTGTGCAAGAGTTTCTGCCACTGCTTGAAAAACTCGCGCAAGCGGGCAAAAAAGACCTGGTGCTCATCTGTGAAGACGTAGAAGGCGAAGCGCTCGGCACACTGGTTCTGAACCGTCTGAAGGGTGTGTTTAACACCGTGGCCATAAAGGCGCCGGCGTTTGGTGACAAGCGCAAGGAAATGCTCGAGGACATCGCCATTCTAACTGGGGCACAGGTGATTACCGAAGACCGGGGCATGACATTTGAGAATGTGGAGCTAGATGTGGTTGGTACGGCGCGCAAGGTTATCGTCGGCAAGGACGAAACAACCATTATAGAAGGTGCGGGCAGCGTGGCTGATGTCAATGCACGCATGACGCAAATTGCCGCTCAGGCCGATGCTGCTAGCAGCGAATACGACCGCGAGAACTACCAGAAGCGCTTTGCGGCGCTGAGTGGCCGCGTGGCGGTCATTAAAGTTGGTGGTGCGACCGAGACCGAGATAGAGGAAAAGAAATACCGCGTCGACGACGCTGTAGCTGCCGTAAAGGCAGCGCTCTCTGAGGGAATTGTCCCTGGTGGTGGCGTGACGCTCATAAACCTTTCTGCAGCTGTTTCAACTGACGATGACGACACTGCTGTTTCGGCTGGCCGTGCACTCCTGGTGAAGGCGCTGGAGCAACCATTCCGCATTCTCCTTACCAACAGTGGCCTGAATGCTGACGAATGGCTGCCACAAGTCAAAAAGGCAAAGGCTGGCCAAGGT
>JAKPIL010000028.1 GCA_029549845.1 bacterium | reverse complement strand
CTTACGCAAAACTCCCACTACCCCAGACCCATCATCAGTGGTTCATAAGCCAGTTTTCTCTCGTCAAAGTAGCTACGGCTACTCTTCCTCCAGATAAACTGTCTTCTGAACCACTGGTAGATGACTCTGGACGCAGCGCGATTTTGCGTAAGTCCAGTATACTGACTGTATATGAAAAAACGAACGTTTTCTTCCCGGTGCCGCGATGTCTTACGGCGGCTTACGACTGCGTCTTGGCTGTGGTGGGTGGCGATAGGACTGTTTGTATTGCAAGCTGGTACGCTTGTGTTTGTGACAAAGTTTGGCGTGCCACCGGACGAGACAAACCACATTAGTTTTATAGATTATTACACTGACCATTCGCTTGACCCGTTTTTTACCGACCAGCAGCCAACGTACAACCTGGGTGACAAAACACGTGAGGTTGACTACCTGTACCATTACGTCATGAGTCTTGTGCGGCGGGTGCTGCCCTTCTCGCACACGACCGAGTTTTACATGATTCGTTTGTGTACCGTGGGGCTTGCGGTGCTCACATTTTGGGTGCTGCGGCGCGTATTCCGACGGGTTGGTATTTCAGATACGGTGAGTGCGTTGTGGGTACTGCTGGCCTCAAGCTTTTCAATGGTGCTTATGATGAGTTCGGCTGTAAATAATGACGTTTTGATATGGTTGGGCGTGGCGCTTGGCTTGCTGCTTATAGTGCGGCTCTGGCAAGAACGCCGGCTGGTTGACTTGCTCTGGCTGGCGGCACTGGTGGCCTATGCAGGGCTTGCCAAGCGGACGCTCCTGCCTATAGCGGCGGTGTTTACGCTCATAGGCGCGTGGTTTGCTGTGCGGTATGCGCGTCAGCTTTGGCGAGAGCTGCGGCACCCAACGGTAGCGGTGATCGTGGCGCTGATTGTACTGCTGGTTGGCGCGGGGCTGAGCGTTGAGAGAATTGGGGTTAACGTGCTTCGTTATGGTGGTGCAACGCCAAGCTGTAACGACGTGCAGGGTGAGCAGGCTTGCTATGACTTTTGGTGGAATATTCGCGAACGAGAACTTGCGCAGCAGCCTCGGGGTGAACTGATTCCTCGTACCGAGTTTGTTGGTCGGTGGCTGCACGAAAACCTCATCAATATTCTCGATATTCAAACCCAAGGCTGGCGCCACGAAGTTAAGCCGGCACGCTGGATTGAGCTGGTCTGGTGGGTGTTTTTAGTGATTGGGTTGATCGCGGGAGTCAGTACTGACGTGAGGCGCTTTATGAAAGACGTGTTGGCACGAAAGCGGTTGCTGGTGCTGGCGGTAGCCTTTGCGTTTATTGCGGTACTATTCTTCGTGAACTACGGCGAGTACCAACGGACGAGGATATTTGGGGTTGCCCTGAACGGGCGCTACACCCTGGCCGGGTTTTTGCCTTTGCTGGGTGTTGTGCTGTGGTACTGGCACCGGCTTTTGGGCCGACGCTACGCCGTGCAGGTCGGTTTGTATGCGCTCCTGCTGTTTCTGACGATGCAGCAAAGTGGCCTGTGGCTACTGCTACACAATCCGCAGCTCATGCACGGGTGATCTGACCCACACTCACTTTTATTCCAGGCCCACAATACCCCGGCCGTCAGGCCGTGGGATGCATGGCCTTCCCGAAGTCGGCTTGTTCTCGCACCTAGCTTTCCTCTATCATAAAGCGTGATGCCAACCGTCTATCGCCGTTCATCCCACTCTGTGTATATCTGTGACTATCACCTCGTGTTTCCGACTAAATACCGACGCAAGGTTATAAACAACGGCCTCAAGGCCTTCATCATCGCCCGAATCGAAACTATTCACGAACACTATCCCCAGCTCCAGTTCAAAAAGATTAATACAGACAAAGACCATATCCACCTGCTGGTTTCGATTCCTCCTGCCATGAGCGTTGGAAAGGTAGTCGGTATCATTAAACAAAACACGGCTCGGAACATGAAGGCCGAGTTTCCTTTTCTCAAAGAGGTCTACTGGGGCACAGACAGTATTTGGTCGGAAGGCTACTTCGTGAGTACGGTTGGTATCAATGAAGAGATCATTAAACGATACATTGAAAACCAAGGCCAAGCCGACGAAGGGCAAAACAACGTATCGTTGTTTTGAGTCAGTGAATACCCCGACCGTCAGGTCGTGGGAAGTTTATTAGCGG
>JAKPIL010000177.1 GCA_029549845.1 bacterium | reverse complement strand
TTACTTCACCGCGGAACAGTAGCTTTACGGCGACGTATTCTGAGGTTGTTAAGCCTTTTTCTGCCAAAACTTTGTTATCTACCTTTGTGCCGAGGGCAACGAGCTGGTCGGTGTATACGTTTTCTGCCTTTGGCTTCAGGCTACGAAAGCCACGAAGCTTTGGCAAACGCTGCATGAGGGGGTTCTGACCACCTTCAAACCCTGGGCGCTTGCTGCTACCCGTACGTGCACCCTGACCTTTGGTACCACGACCGGCGGTTTTACCCTGGCCAGCTGCAATACCGCGACCAACGCGCTTGGGCGATTTCTGACTCGTAGACGTGAGTTCGTGATATTTCATTATTTACTCTCTTTCTTCGCCTTTGGAGCAGCCTTTGGAGCAGCTTTCACTTCACTTGCCTTTTTTACAGTGGCAGGTTTCACTTCATTGGCTTTTTCAGATGTAACTGCACTTGCGGCCTTTGCAGGTGCTTTCTTGTTTGCAGCGAGTTTGGTTGTAACCCAGTTTTTGCTCGGTTCAAGCAGTCCCAGTGCGGCGACGGTTGCGTAGGCAATGTTTGTCTTGTTGCTGCTACCCAGCGACTTGCTGAGTGCATTGCTGACGCCAGCTACTTCTAGCACTGTGCGGACAACACCACCGGCGATCAGCCCGGTACCCGGTGCAGCAGGCATGATCAATATGCGCGCGCCACTGACTTTGGCATCAACTTCGTGCGGGATAGTGCCTTTGTAGAGCACAACTGGTGCAAAATGCTTCTTGGCGACTTCTGTAGCTTTGCTTACGGCGGCGGTGACATCGGCACCCTTAGCGCTGCCAATACCAACTTTACCTTTTCGGTCACCCACGACCACGAGCGCGCGGAAACGGAACCTACGACCGCCCTTTACGACGCGTGCAACACGGTCGATATGGACAACACGTTCGTCAAACTGCTTTTCTTCTGGAGCATCGGTGCGTGCCCGAGCGGGGCGACCACCGTCACGACGTCCGCCGCGACCTTGTCCACCGCGGTGCGGATTAGATTGTGGGCCTGTTTGAGCAGCTTGTTCGGCTGCAGCCTGCTTGATAGCTTCTTCTGCCATGTTAGAACTCCAATCCTTTCTCCCGGGCCGCGTCGGCGAGGGCTTTGATGCGTCCATGATATTTCTTGCCAGAGCGGTCAAATACGACCTTAGAAACCTTCACCTTCTTGGCGGCGGCGGCAATCTCTGCACCGACCCAGGCGGCTTTTTCGGTCATGGTACCGGTGGCGGCTTTGTTATGAGCAGTTGTGACTGCGGCAAGCGTCTTGTGCGCTGAGTCGTCTATGACCTGTGCGCTCACGTTTGTGTTGCTAATATGGACGCTCAGGCGAGGACGCTCAGGCGTACCGATAACGGTAGCTCGGATACGATTTTTGCGCTGAGCGCGTTGGGCTATTTTAGTCGAAACACTCATGCTTATTTATCCTTTCCTGACTTACCTGACTTGCGCAGAATTCGTTCATCGACATATTTGATGCCTTTGCCCTTGTATGGCTCTGGCTTCTTCAATGCGCGGATTTCGGCGGCGACCTGGCCAACTTGCTGCTTATCTATGCCGCTCACGGTCATTTTGTTCTGCTCGACCAGCATTTGTACGCCCTGTGGCACCTTGTAGATGACATCGTGGCTAAAGCCAATGTTGAGCTTGAGGTCTGTACCTTGCATGGCCACGCGGTAGCCAACACCGTTGAGCTCAAGCTGCTTGCTAAAGCCCTGGGTGACACCTTGTACCATGTTGTTGATAAGCGCGCGCATGAGGCCATGGGCTGCGCGAATCTTTGGCATATCATTTGCCCGGGTTACGGTGAGGACGCCGTCCTCAATCTTGACTGTAATTCCCTCTAGTTGAGGGGTCTCTAGATTCCCTTTAGCCCCAGACACTTTGATAGCGTCTGAGTCGACAGTGATTGTCACACCGCTTGGGATCTGGATGGGTAGTTTTCCTACTCGACTCATTTCTTTCCTTTCTTACATGAATATTGCATGATGAATGCTGAATGATGTATTTCTCATACTCCATACTTCATTCTTCATACCCCATTCTTTTTAGTACACCTGGCAGATTAATTCGCCGCCAACGCCTTGAGCTTTGGCTTCTTCACCGGTCATAAGACCTTTTGAAGTCGAAATGATGAGGACACCGCGGCCGCGTTTGACCTGTGGAACTTCGCGGGCGTTAGTGTACGCACGACGACCAGGTTTGCTCAGGCGCTTGATTTCGGTGATCTTGGCGTTTTCGCCGTCAAGATTGATAGTAATGTGTAGTTGTTTGCCAACACTGAGGTCGGTAACGCTGACATCCTGCAAGAAACCATTGTTTTTCAGCGAAATAGCAACGTTTTCTTTGATCTTGCTATGCGGCAGACTAACTTCGTTCTTGCCTACAGCAATCGCGTTGCGGATGCGTGTCAGCATGTCTGAGATTGGGTCGGTTGTGGTTACACTCATACTTTGTCTCCTTTCTGATTTTGCAGAGAGCAGATGACATTTGGCAGAAATTTGGCAGATGACATTTGGCAGACACCCATAGGTGCAGCTCGTCTGATATCTGAAATCTGCTCAATTTCTGTTTTCTGATATCTGTTATCTGAAAAATGTAGCGAAGCGCTCATTACCAGCTCGCTTTCGTTACACCAGGGATTTCTCCCTTGCTTGCATGTTCGCGGAACGACAAACGGCTGAGGCCAAACTGGCGCATGTAGGCGTGTGGTCGTCCGGTTTCAATACAGCGGTTCTTGCGACGGCTTGGGCTGCTGTTTTTAGGAAGCTTGGCTAGGCCGTCGTAGTCGCCGAGTTCTTTCAGCTCTTTGCGCTTTGCAGCGTATTTGTCTATCATCGCGATGCGCTTTTTGTCGCGTGCTAAATTCGATTTTCGCGCCATTACTTGTTCTCCTTTTCAAACGGCATGCCGAATTTGGTTAATAGCGCCTTGGCGTGTTCTTTGTCTTCTGCTCGGATGACGAAGACGGCTTGCATGCCATGGGGGGTTGTCGTTTCTTCAAAAGTAAGCTCTGGGAATACGCTTTGGTCAGTTAGGCCAAGGCTAAAGTTCCCTTGCTTATCAAATGCTTTAACACTCACACCGTGAAAGTCGCGTAGGCGTGGCAGTACGATGTTGATGAGTCGGTCCATAAACTCGTACATGCGGTCGCCACGAAGCGTGAGCTTTAGGCCAATCATGTTGCCTTCGCGGAGTTTGAAGCCGGCAATAGAGTTCTTTGCGACGGTTTCAACTGGTTCCTGGCCAGTTACCTTGCGCAGTGTGTTCTTGGCAGCTTCGATGGTCTTTTTATCATCTTTAGCCTTGCCAAGCCCCACATTGACGACAATTTTCTGGAGTCGTGGTACCTGGTGAAAGTTTGTAAGACCAAGCTCTTTCTCGAGCTCAGGAGCATAGGTAGTGTTGTACTCAGCCTTAAGGCGTGCCACGTATTGTGCGGTTGCCTTTGGAGCCTTTGGAGCTTTCTTGGTTGTTGTTGCCTCTGCCATTACAGTACCTTTGCTTCTTTCTTGGTCTCAGCCTTTTTAGGAGCCGCCTCTGCCTTCACTTCTTTGCCACTGGCCTTGTAGATGCGCTTTTTGCTGCCATCTTTACTCAGTTCGTAACCAATACGCGTTGGCTTTTTGGTGGTTGGGTCTATGACGGCGACCTTGCTAACCCACATAGGCTTCGTAATCTCCAGGATGCCGCCTTGCGGATGCGCCTGGTTTGGTTTCTGGTGCTTCTTGACAATGTTGATACCCTCAACGGTTACCTTGTTTTCGGTGGGGTGTGTTGCGGTAATAGTACCTTGTTTGCCCTTGTACTTGCCGCTGAGGACCTGTACGATGTCACCCTTTTTCAGCCTGATTTTATATCGCTTGTTCTCTGTAGTCTGTTGTTTACTCATGGTTATAGTACCTCCGGCGCAAGACTGATGATCTTGGCGTAGCCCATATCGCGAAGTTCGCGAGGTACTGGGCCAAATATGCGTGTTCCCTTGGGGTTCTTGTCTTCGCCAATGATGACCGCAGCGTTGTCGTCAAATTTGATAGTGCTGCCATCTTTGCGCTTTATTTCCTTCTGTGTGCGTACGACGACTGCCCGTACAACCGATTTCTTTTTCACGTTTCCGGTTGGGCTTGCTTGCTTCACAGTTGCTGTAATAATATCGCCGACCTTGGCATAGCGGCGGCGCGTGCCACCGAGGACACGAATGCAAAGAATCTGCTTTGCGCCGCTGTTGTCACAGACAACGAGTCGGGTTTCTTGCTGAACCATTAGAGTGCTCCTTTCAGTCGCAGAAGTATGGAGTATGAAGAATGAAGAATGTCAGCCGAACTGTGACTGATAGCTCCAGATTTCTGATTCATGATTCTTGATTCATACTTCATGATTCATGTTCCTTATCGGTCACGCCAGGTACTTCAGCCGAAGCCTCAACGTGTTTGATTTCAGCCTTTTCGAGAATAGACTCCAGCGCAAAGCGCTTTCGCTTGCTTATGGGACGTGTTTCGACGATGACAACTTTATCACCAAGTTTTGCTTGGTTTTTTTCATCATGCGCCATGAACGTCTTGCTCGTGGTGTATTGTTTGCGGTACAGTGGGTGAGTTTTTTTCTCGCGCACGGTCACGACAATGGTTTTGTCGGTTTTGTTGCTGGAGACAACACCGGTAATAGTTTTGGCCATTATTTGGTCTCCTTCACTAGGTTATCACTCAAAACAGTTAACATGCGGGCGAGGTCTTTGCGCTTGCCACGGACGGCGCGGACGTTTTGGTTATCGCCCATATATATATGGCGACGCAGTTCAGCAATCTCGTCCTTCAGCTCGTTGATTTCTTTCGATAGCTCAGCGGTGCTCAGCTTACGGATATCAGCTATTTTCATATTATGCGCCCTCCTTCACGACAAATTTGGTCTTCACCGGCAGTTTGTGACCTGCGAGACGCATGGCTTCACGAGCTGTTTCCTCGCTCACACCTTGCATCTCAAACATAATCGTACCTGGTCGGACTTTGGCTACAAAGAATTCGGGACTACCTTTACCGCTACCCATTTTGACGTCGAGCGGTTTGCGGGTAACTGGGGTATGAGGGAATATGCGGATCCAGATTTTACCACCACGCTTGATGTAGCGAGTCATGGCCTGTCTTGAGGCCTCAATCTGGCGGCTAGTGATGCGTTCGTGGCCCTGGGCCTGAAGCGCGTATTCACCGTAGGCGATATAGTTACCGGCCGTCGCCACGCCGCGGATCTTGCCCTTGCGGACTTTGCGGAATTTGGTTCGTTTCGGCAATAACATCAGAAAGCTCCTTTCTGATTTAGCAGAGAACAGGTTGCATTGAGCAGAGATGTAGCAGAGATCATGTGGCAGACACCCTGAAATGTAGCCTGTCTGATATCTGCAGCCTGCTCAATTTCTGTTGTCTGATATATGTTATCTGCAAAATGGGATGACGCAGTCATTATTTCTCCCCCTTGTAGATCCAGACCTTGATGCCGATGATACCGGCACCTGGCCAGTTGGCACGAGCCGAGGCAAAGTCGATATCTGCGCGAATGGTGTGCAGTGGTACTGAGCCCACGGCTTCTTTTTCGCGGCGTGACATTTCTGCGCCGTTCAAGCGGCCAGCCACTTCTATACGGATACCGCGGGCACCGGCACGCATGGTTGCGGCGCTGGCACTTTTGATAGCGCGGCGGAAGCTCATGCGGCGCTCAAGCTGATGTGCAATGTTCTCGGCAACGAGTTTAGCGTATAAATCAGGCTTTTTGACTTCTTCTATGTTTACGCGCGCTGGTACGCCGTAAACCTTTTCGATTGCAGCCTTGAGCTCCTGTGCACCTTGACCACCGCGACCGATAACCACACCAGCCTTCGCTGTTGCGATTGTGACCGTTACGAGGTTGGGTGAGCGCTCGATATCTACTTTGTTGATAGCGCCGCGAGAGCCAAATTTGTCCTGGATAAGCTTACGAACTTTGAGGTCCTGTGCAAGGTAGCCAGCATACTGGCGCTTGCCCACGAACCACTTGCTCCGCCAATCCTTATTGGCCTGCAGGCGCATGCTGATAGGGTTAACTTTTTGTCCCATTAGAATGTACCTCCGGCCATATTTTGCAATTTTCCGTTCACGGTTCTCGATGCGTTTTCGGTTTTCAGTTCACGGAAAACGGAAAACTGTAAACTCATGGTAAACGGAGAACTGTAAACTGAGAAATGTCTCATCTTACTTTGCCTCCTTCTTATCCGCGGCCTTGGCAGCTGCAGGTTGTTTCGCAGGACGTTGCTCGCCATCGACGAGTACGCGAATATGTGATGAACGCTTCATGTAGGGCAAGGCTCGGCCCATGGCTGCAGGACGGAAACGCTTCATGCGAGGCCCGTGGTTGACGGTAATTTCGGTAATGACAAGCGTATCGGCCTTGTAGTTGTGGTTGTGGCTTGCGTTTGCCTGAGCGCTTTTAATGGTTTTGAGCACGGAAAGTGCAGCGCGACGTGGCGTGTGCTCTAGGATAACGATAGCATCTGCGACCGTGCGGCCACGGACCAGCGAAGCAACAGCCGAAACTTTACGTGGGCTGAGGCGAACGCCTTTGGATTCTGCTTTAACTGCCATGGCTTATTTCCCCTTCGCTAACTTACCGCCGTGGCTGCGGAATTTACGGGTAGGGCTAAATTCGCCAAGCTTGTGGCCAACCATGTTCTCGGTGACGAAAACTGGTACGTGTACCTTGCCGTTATGGACGGCAAAGGTTTTACCTACAAACTCTGGTGCAATCGTACTGCTACGAGCCCATGTTTTGATGATAGTGCGATCCTCTTGGCCAAGCGCAGCGACTTTTTTCGCGAGCTTCGGATCAATAAACGGCCCTTTCTTCAATGAACGACTCATTCCTTATCTCCTATTCCTCTTGAACTTGCAAGTGCGCTGACTGCTGTAGTTAAGTTGGTCCATGTCTCCTCTTCCCGACGCTTCATCTCAGTTTGCACGAATGGATTTTTCCCAAACTCTGCCAGCACCGCTAACCCAGAATATAACTCGTACAATCCAGGATTTTTCCTACGCCATTCAGCGGCCTCTTCTATTGTGGCACGTTCACTCGAAACACCGGATTGTACACCTTCAAGGAACGGTAAAGACATTCTAAATGTTGTTAGAGTTACTGGTTCAACACTGTCTGCTAGTGCGGTGGCCCCCGCTACTACATCAGAAGAGCTTGTCTCTCCGGGATTTCGGACCAGATAAGCAAAGCAAGTTCGACCGAATTGCTCTCCGGCCCCTCGAACCGTACTAACATCGCCTCGCAGAAAAGCTGATACTTCATCCTTTTCGAGGGTTGCAGTACCAGGAGTAGTTGGGTTTCCTTCGTTGAAGTGTACCATGACGCTTATTTCCTCTTGGCCGCGTGGCGGCTTCTTACTATCATATTGCTCGTATCTTTACGGCGACGCGTCTTGTAACCAAGAGTCTTCTGACCCCAAGGTGTACGAGGTGCCTTCGCCATACGGTGACGTCCACCATCACCACCACCGTGTGGGTGATCGACTGCGTTCATCACAACACCACGCACGCTTGGGCGTTTGCCAAGGTGGCGGTTGCGACCGGCTTTGCCGATTTTAACGTTCTGGTGCTGTTCATTGCCGACAACGCCGACACTCGCAGTACAGACAAGGAGGAATTTGCGGACTTCACCGCTGGGCATACGCACCTGGGCGTAGTCGCCTTCTTTGGCCATGAGCATGGCACTGTTTCCTGCGCTACGCACGGCTTGAGCGCCGCGACCAGGCTTGAGCTCGAGTGCATGTATGGTGGTGCCGACTGGGATATTTGCAAGTGGGAGGCGGTTGCCCATTTCTATAGCGGCATCTTCATGCGCGCTCAGTTTCTGGCCTTGCTTCATGCCACTTGCGGCGAGGACGTAGTGGTACGCACCTTTATCGTCACGCACGCGGGCAATCCGGGCGCTCCGGTTCGGGTCGTATTCTATGTGCTCAACCGTGCCTTCACCCTTGAAGTCAAAGTTCACAAGACGGTAGTGTTTGCGCGCCCCACCGCCCTGATGGCGAGTGGTTATGCGACCTTGGTTGTTGCGGCCATTGCCCCGGCGCTTTGTAACAACCAGTGAGCGAAGAGGCTTACGGGTTGTAATGGCGTCGAAATCTTGGCTCGACATGCCACGGCGTCCTGGCGTGGTCGGATTGTATGTCTTAATCGCCATTACTTGGTCTCCTTCTTGCTAACGAGCTTCTTTAGGCCCTTTGGCTTCGCTTCGGTCTTTGGCTCGGTCTTTGCAGATTTCTTGGCTGCTTTGGCCTTGGCTTCAGCTTCTTTAGCGATTTCTTCTTCGGCAGCAGCAAAGAATGGCAAGTGGCTTCCTTTAGCAAGCGTAACGTAGGCCTTTTTCATATCTGGCTGCGTGCCCTTGCGGTTGCTGCTGCGCTTGCCGGTCGTGTTCATGACGCGCTTGACTTTGCCTTTGCGGTTGATGAGGCGAACGGCAGTGACTTCAACATCAAACTGCTTCTTGACTGCGTCTGCGACTTCATACTTATTGAGTTCGCTTGGCACGTCTAAGGCAAATGTGTTGGTCGACTGACTCAGCGCAAATGCCTTTTCGCTTAAACGAGGTTTTACAAAATGCATTATTTTGCCTCCTTTGTAGTCTTCGCAACTGGCTTCAGCCACTCTTCGACGATTTTCAGCGCATCGGCAGTGATGACTATCTGGTCGGCATTCATGATGTCAAAGACGTTTAGGTACATAGCCGTCACAAGGATGACGTTTTGCAAGTTTGCAGTCGCATTGACCAGCTCGGCGTTCTTGGCGTCTACGACCACAAGTGCATCGCGGGTAACACCAACTTTGCTCAGAAGCTTCGCCATTTCACCAGTTTTGCCATCTTTGCTTGTAAGCTTTTCAAGAACAATGAGCTTACCGCTCGTGTTTGCCAGGCTCAGTGCTTGTCGCAGTGCAACACGCTTGCTGGTCGTCGAAATCTTCTTTGTATAATTTTCTTCGCCGGTTGGGCCGAATACAATACCACCACCGCGCCAGATTGGGTTGCGTGTGCTTCCAAAACGAGCTCGGCCAGTACCCTTCTGCTTCCATGGTTTGCGACCACCGCCGCTTACCAAACCGCGTGTCTTTACGACAGCGAGGTTGTCGCGGCCGTTGGCCAGGTATGCTTCATAAGCTTGCTTCAGCAGCTGATGGTTGTTCACTTCAACGCTAAATACTTCCTTAGAAAGTTTTGCGGCAGTCGTGGCCTTAGCCCCTGCGCCGGTAAATGTAGGAGTAGCCATAGTTATTTGTCCTCCCCTCTTAGCACAACAATGCCTTTGCGTGGACCAGGTACGGCACCCACAACACCTATAAAGCCTTTTTCTGCGTCAACGAGTGCAACCTTAAGGTTACGCACGGTAACTTGGTCGTGGCCAAGGTGTCCAGCCATTTTCTTGCCAGGCAAAATATGCTGAGGATACATAGAACCAATGGACCCAACGCGGCGGTAGCTACGGCCACCGTGTGTCTTGCGACCGCGGTGGAAGTTGTGGCGGCGAATGGTGCCAGCCCAACCCTTACCTTTGCTGGTGCCGGTCACGTGTACCGTATCGCCAACTGAAAAGACCTCGGCGTTGAATGTTTCTCCAACTTTGAGGTCTTCGGTGATTTCCGTAACACGGAATTCGCGGATAATACGTACCATTTGCTTTGCCGCCTTAAGGTGGCCAGCTTGTGGTTTTGCTAGTTTTTCTGCTTTGACTTCCTCGCAACCGATCTGTACGGCTGTGTAGCCGTCTGTGTCATCGGTTTTCACCTGTGTAATCACACAGGGACTAGCGGAAAGCAAGGTTACAGCCTGAGTCGTACCGTCTTCTGCGATGGTACTCGTCATGCCAACCTTTCTGGTTATAAGTGCTTTCATAGCTTTATGTGTAGGGTCACTAGTACCCACACTCTCCTTTGTATTAAGAGTTGTTTTATATGTATACTCACCCGTTCGCTTTAATGTCTTGTACAGTGACATTAAGAAAATGGCGGTTGGTGGTTTCTACCCTGTAGTTACGTACCCGGCAGACCTACCTCACATCACCATGCGAACATGTTTGTATGTACCCAACAGATTAGCACAAAACCCAAACCCCTGTCAACCCGTTGCAAAAACCACTACGCCGTGCACAACCTGCTCTAATCTTCCGGGCTACGCGGCAGCCGGGTAACAAGGGCTCGTACTATACCCTGCGCGAAAACGGCGTCTGCAGAAGGGTGCCCATCGTCTGCAAGTCTTTCCCTGTAAGTATCGAGAGCGCTCGCCACGTCATATGGATCTGCAGGCTTTATAACTTCAAGAGGCAGTTTGCCTTCACGAGCTAGAGTTCCAGCAACCTCAAAATCACCGGCCCCTTTTCCAGCGTCTAACAACAATCGAGTCGCTACGTCAGCAAGGGGATGTCCGCCGTCGATCTCTACTTGCCTATCTCTTGTAGAGAATAAGCCCGTCGCTAATTCCGCTACGACTAACACAACATCGCTATCAGGGTAACCTTTAGTTGGTCTTTTGTTGAATGGATCTTCTTCGAACTGTACCATAGCTACATCTCCTAATTATAAATTTAGGAACATTATAGCATACATAAACACTTTGCGCAAATTTCAACTATTATAACTATCTCTTACGCTGTAGGAGGTTGTCTACATCTTGATTTCGACGTCGCAGCCGGCGGGGAGGGAGAGGTTCGTTGGGCTGGTTCGGTGAGGTTATGCCTTCGTCGGCCGAGTAGCGGCTCCGACCAGGCGCCTTACTTACTGCAAGACTTTTATCATTTCGTATGGATCCGCCCAAGGTCGTGTTTCTCTCGTCCATGCATACCCATTACGCTCATAGAATTTGAGAACAGAATCTGAGGCAGCGGGCTCAAGTGCTACTTCAAATATGTTTTGTCCTGTAGCATAAGCTTCAACGTTTCGTAAAAGCAAGGATCCGATACCATTTCTTTGCTTATCCGGGTGAACCGCCAGTGCGATCACAAATACATTGCGCATAACGCTGAGTAAAGCTACCCCACTTAGTGTAGCTTCGTCTATTGCGCCTAGCGTAATATTGCCAGGAAGGCACTCTTCATAATCTACGCGATGTATGCCCTTGACCTGCTTTACCATATCCCAAGCTGGATCCAGATATTCTGCGTCACTGCCAAGAAGGTCTAGCGTTCGAACGCTAACATTTTCAGATGCATTTAGGTTAGGCACGGTGGTACGTCTACCTAGTTACATCTTGATTTCGACGTCGCAGCCGGCGGGGAGGGAGAGGTTCATGAGGCTATCGATAGTCTTGGGGGTAGGCTCAAATACGTCTATAAGGCGTTTGTGAACGCGCATTTCAAACTGTTCGCGTCCTTTTTTGTACACGTGCGGGCTTTTTACAACCGTGAAGGTACTCTTGCGGGTTGGCAGTGGAATGGGGCCGGCCAGGGTTGCACCGGTACGCAACGCGGTGTCTACGATCTGCTTTGCGGCTTGGTCAATGGTTTTGTGGTCGTAGGCCTTCAAACGAATAC
>JAKPIL010000169.1 GCA_029549845.1 bacterium | reverse complement strand
AACCGCTGGTAGTCCCACGGGTGCAATCGGCATATACGATATAAGCACGGGAGCCGTTCGGTTGCCCGCCCAGGCTGTACTAAAAGATCAAACAGTTGGGAGCGTTGTGTACGGCCAGGGCAAAATATACGTAGGAGGCGTGAACCCGGCTGGTTCGGCAACGCTGCTTGCGTACGATGTTGCTCACCAGAATGTTACGGCACAGACTATACCAGTGCCGGGTAAGGGTGCAATTACTAGTTTAGTCATTGGTGCGAATGGGCACGTATATGGCATGGCCGGCAGCACGCTCTTTGAGGCCGATCCAGGAACGCTGACGGTTCGGAACCGGCACGCGCTTTCGGTGACCGACCAAGCAGGCAACTTACTTTTCTGGCAGGGCCAACTCCTGGCCTCGGTTGCTGGCAAAATTTACCAGGTCAAGGCAGATACGCTGGTCGCAACCTATGTGACAAACGGCGTGAACCTACGCGTCAATTCGCGCGGAGACATGTACTATTCCAGGGGTGCTGCGCTGTACAGGACGCTTGCGCCTCACGCACAGGTTGCGGCAGTCACAAAAGTACAGAAATCGGCTGTGCCCAGGTTTAATTTTTCGGTGGTAGATATCCGCGTACGAGCCGGAATCGTGGGCCTGTTTGGCGTGCTCCTGCTCGCTGGTCTTGGGCTCAAGCTGCACCAGCGCCGCCAGGCACATGTAGTGTATAGAATCCGCCGGTAACAAAACGAATTTACTCGCATCAGCGTTCGTTGTGTAACTTCTTTGCTACAATAGGTGCATGAATGCACAAGATATCCGGAACGCGTACCTCAACTATTTCACTGAACGTGGCCACGAGGTCATACCACGGGCACGGCTCGTACCAGATAATGACCCCACCACGCTCTTCACCGGCAGCGGCATGCAGCCGCTTTTGCCGTATCTTCTTGGCGAGCCGCACCCAGAGGGTGTTCGCTTGGTCGACAGCCAGGCCTGTTTGCGCGCTCAGGACATCGAAGAAGTGGGCGACAACTGCCACACCACGTTTTTTGAAATGCTTGGCAACTGGTCGCTGGGCGATTATTTTAAAGCCGAGCAACTACCGTGGTTCTGGGAATTTTTGACCGATGTTGTCGGACTTGATCCGCAGAAGTTGCACGTCACCGCATTTATTGGTGATGAGACAAACGGTATTCCAAAAGATACGGAATCTGCCGAAATATGGCAAAAATTGTTCAAAACCAAGGGCATAGACGCTCAGACAGTCGACATCGGTTCCGAAGCTGACGGCTACACTAAAGGCATGCAAGGTGGCCGCATCTTCTACTACGATGCCAGCAAAAACTGGTGGTGCCGCGCCGGTAAAATCGGCGACATGCCAGCCGGTGAACCGGGTGGACCAGACAGCGAAGTGTTTTACGAATTTGACTTTATACCCCACGACACCAAATGGGGCAAAGAGTGTCACCCGAACTGCGACTGTGGTCGCTACATGGAAATAGGCAACAGCGTCTTTATGGAATACCTGCGCACAGAAAAGGGCTTCGAGAAACTTCCCGCACAGAACGTAGATTTTGGTGCCGGGCTTGAGCGCATTGCCGCCGCACAGTTGAACTCACCAGATATGTTCAAAATTAGCGTTATTTGGCCTATCATCGAGAAGCTCGAAGCCATAAGTGGCAAAAGCTATGATAGTCATACCGAAAGCATGCGCGTCATTGCCGACCACCTGCGCGCTGCCACGTTCCTCGCGGTCGATGGTGTCACCCCGAGCAACAAAGAGCAGGGCTACGTCATGCGCCGACTGCTGCGCCGCGCCATTCGCTTTGCGTTCGAACTAGGTATAGAGCAGAACTTCCTCGAGGCCATCGTACCGGTGATAGCCGACATGTATGCCAGTGATTTTCCAGAGGTCCGTGAAAACCGTGAAAACGTGATTGCCGTGCTCGTGAAGGAAGAAAAAACCTTCCGCCAAACCCTGCGCAAGGGCCTAAAGGAGCTCGAAAGGCTTTTCGAGAGTCAGGCGCATTCGAATCACGAAGCTCAACCCACGGGTCATCCTGAACTTGTTTCAGGATCTACGCCTGGTGGTGAGCTTGGGTCTGAAGCAACGCATGGATCCCGGATCAAGCCCGGGATGACAGATACAGGACGGACACACGGTGAAATTCTGTTCACTCTGTATGATACCTACGGCTTTCCTGTCGAGCTCAGCGTCGAAGAAGTATTCAAGCGCGACATTGCACTCGATGCAGATTGGCATGAGCAGTTTGACGCCAAGATGGCTGAACAGCGCGCCCGGAGCCAAACCGCTGCCAAGGGTGTATTCAAGGGCGGGCTCGGTGGTCATACTATGCAGCACAAGCGCTACCATACGGGTACGCACCTACTGCAATCAGCCCTGCGTGAAATCTTTGGGTCTGAGCTGCGCCAGCACGGCAGTAACATCACAGAAGAACGCCTCCGGTTTGACTTCAACCTAGACCGCAAAATGACGCCAGAGGAAGTCGCTCGCGCAGAAGAACTTGTAAACCAGTGGATTGCCGAAGACCACCCCGTGAAATTTACCGAATACCCCACCCAGCAGGCACTGGATATGGGCGCCATAGGCCCCTTCGGTGAGCGCTACGGCGAAACAGTCAAAGTGTACCAAATGGGCGTGGACGACCGCATAGTATCGCTGGAAATCTGCGGTGGCCCGCATGTAGATCACACCGGCCAGCTTGCACAGGACGACGACGGCACGCCAAATGGCAAACACTACAAAATCCTCAAAGAAGAAGCCAGCAGCGCCGGCATCCGCCGCATCAAAGCCGCCATGGTGTAGAGTGTATCTTCCTCAAAAGACAAAGTTCGCACGAATCGCCCAGAAACAAGAGTGACTTGTGTGTTAAAATGGAAACCATATGCTTGATAAGTTCAAGAGTCTTAAAGATACTGCAGTGACGACGGCAAAAAGTCGCGTGCAGCGAAGTAAGGCCGCACCCACCACAGAAAAACACCTCGTTGCACTCGATATAGGCACCGAGTATGTAAAAGCGCTCATCGGTCGGGTGACGCCAGAGGGCATAGATATCATAGGCGCGGGCCGCTCGCACCAAAAACTGAGCGACATGCAGGCAGGCGCAATTGCCGACATAGGTGGCGTGGTTGAGAACTGTGATGCCGCACTGAACGAGGCAGAGCAACAGGCCGGCGTGAGTGTCCGCAGCGCTGTCATAGGCATAGCCGGCGAGCTCGTCAAGGGCACCACTACCACTGTGCGTGTTGTTCGGAAAACCCCAGAACAAGCCATGGACATGCCAGAGGTTGAGCGGATTATCAAACTGGTGCAGCAGCGGGCCGAGGCAAAGGCAAAGCAGCAGCTCACCTGGGAGCTAGGGGGCAAGGACGTGAGCGTCAAGCTCGTCAACAGCGCTCTCGTAGGCATGGAAATAGATGGCTACCCAGTAACAAACCCGGTTGGGTTTCAGGGTAAAGACGTGCTGGTGCAGCTGTACACGGCGTTTGCGCCGCTTATCCACATTGGCGCGCTCGAACGGACTGCCGAGCAGCTCGATCTTGACCTAGTGGCTGTAGCGGCAGAGCCTTTTGCGGTGGCTCGCGCGGTCATAGGCGACGACCAATCAGCCACCATGAGCACCATCCTCATGGACGTTGGTGGCGGCACAACAGACATTGCGGTGGTAAACGACGGTGGTGTGCAGGGTACAAAGATGTTTGGTATTGGCGGTCGGGCGTATACGCGTGCAGTTGAACGAGACCTGGGTGTCGAGTTCGATGACGCAGAACGGTTCAAGCTTGGCCTTGCATCTGGTAGTGTCCCCACTGACCAGCTGGACCACGTGGAGGGTGCTTTGCAAAAAGTGCTCGATGTGTGGGTGAACGGCGTAGAGCTAGCCCTCAGCGAATTTACTAAGCTCGATCACCTACCACATCGTTTGTACCTGTGTGGTGGTGGTTCTAGCCTGCAAATGCTGGTAGATAGGCTGCACGATAGCGACTGGTATACGCGCCTTCCGTTTACGCGCAAGCCAATCGTTGAGCATATCCATCCAGACCAAGTTGTCGGCATTATAGATCAGACCGGAAAGGTCACCGATCATACGTATATGACAGCAATGGGGCTGCTCCGGGTTGGGCTCGATACGGTACAATATAGCGGTACAGGCGGCGATACCGTCAAGGAAAAACTCGATAGGATTCTACATGTCTGAGAATAAGATAAAGGTTACAACGAGCGGTTCAGGAAAACTGACCATAAAGCCTGCGAAAGCATCGAAGACAAAGGCCGCAAAGCAGCGACCTGCCAAAAAACCAGCACTCAGTACCATCGCCGGTACGACCTCAAAGGCG
>JAKPIL010000165.1 GCA_029549845.1 bacterium | reverse complement strand
AGGGTCATCGTCTGTGCAAAACAGCCTGCACAACCGTGCGATACATAGCCCAAAAAGACCTAATTATAGATACAAGTAAAATACTCAGTATTTTTAAATGACCGTCGGATTTTTTTACATTTTTTAACAAAAAAACCAGGTTTTTTTAAAAAAACATATATAGATAAACAGCTTACAAACATGGCCCATCTATTGCGTAATACTTACTAGTGGCCTTTAGGAAAAGGGCGTTAGGTTAGGTGTATTTTAACTTCTGGGGATTTTAAACGAAATCACTTAAGTACTTCTTTTACTTTTTATGCACCGCACTATCTATCAGTGCCAATGCGACCATCATTGATACCACTACCACATTTACAGGAGCTTGGTCTCCTTTTGGAGAGACTAATACAGCAACTTATGGCCAAACATTTACCGTTAATCAGGATGTAACGCCGAATCCAGTCGACGTAGGTTTGCTCAGTGCAGATACTGTAGTGTTTGAGGCGGATTTTTGCACGAACCTGATCGAGTAACTTGGGCTTGATTTTCATAACTGTTTTTGAGTTAGGCCCAGTTCGGCGGGGTGGTCTCGCTGAACACAAACGAGGTAACAACAGGAGAAATACTCATGAGCAATAATCATCCAAATGAAAAGACAACGATAATAATTCAGCCTTCTTCATGGAAAACAAGGACGTATGATACGAGGGAAGAGGAGAGCGCACGACGGCTTATTCGAGAAGAGGTTCTGCTCAAAAGGAATGAACCATATTATCAGGTCCGTGCCAAAATCAAATTTGACCAAGGGGGAAAAGCAGAGCGTATAGTTGCGTATATGTTGCGAGCAAATAGTTATACTGCCGATGTTGTTGAACTCCAGACAAATGAAGCCTATGGATTTATCAGCATTAAGGAAGGACCAGATGTTGCCGAAAGCGATGACGATGATAGTACTTCCCGCGGGGCAGTACTGTCGATATATGCCGACGTTGATATGGTCTGTGGAACACCTGTGCCCGACATTCCGACCGCAAAGCAAGCTGTTGAGAGAGTTGCCGAACTTGCGCAGCGTGTTGGCCTTAGGGTACAGCTCCTGCTTGGCGACGAAGCAACAGTTGGGGCCTACCAGAGCGCGCTCACTTCCGGGATCCGCGCATTCTATAACGTAGGCCATGGGTATACAGGTGGCATCGTCCTCCACGACGGCAATCTTACTGCGTTATGGTGTAGTGGCTTGACGGGACGTGCACTTTCACCGGCAGTTACCTATTTCAACTCCTGTCAAGTGTTCAACCCACCCCTTCAACCGGCAATAATGGATGCAGGATCTCGGACTTTTATGGGAGGGATTGTTAACCTGCTGATTGGTCCCTCCGAGCAAGTTTCGTCGAACTTCTGGCAGCGAGTTTTAGAGAATGGTGAACTTATGGGACCGGCTTTGAGGGCAGCCGAACAACAGAATTATCCTACTCCCGGCGCTCACGGCGTTTCTGGCGATCTTGGACTTTTCGGCTCTACTGTAAACCAGGTTATTTTCTACGAGCACGCAAACTACGCGGGGCGAAGTCGAGCACTGGGGATTGGTCGCTACGATCTCAACCAAATAGGGCTGCCGAACGATTGCATCAGCTCGTTGCGTGTGCCTACTGGTATCAAGGTCACCCTTTTTCAACATGCTGGCTTCACCGGGAATTCAATCACCTTCACCGACAGTGCCAGCTTCGTTGGTTCTTTTAATGATCAAACCTCATCTTTTGTCATAGAACCAGCCAACAACGCGCCAGCTGTTGATATATACGAACATAACGATTTCCAGGGGATGCGTAAGCAGCTTGGTATTGGTCGCTATAATGTGAGCGATATCGGGTTGCCAAATGATTGTCTGAGTTCTATCCGCGTTGGCCCCGGTCTTAAAGCTACACTTTTCGAGCATAAGGACTTCACAGGTTCCTCGGTTTCCTATGTGCGGGACACTAGTTCAGTCGGCTCCTTTAACGACAGAACTTCTTCGATCATCGTCGAGGCTATCCAGGTACCGGTGGTCGAAATTTTTGAACATGCTGACTTCAGGGGCCGTTGCAATGTTTTGGGTGTAGGTGACTATAACATATCTCAAATCGGCCTTCCTAACGATAGTCTCAGCTCGCTGCGTGTCCCTAGAGGGCTGGAGGTCATTCTGTATGAACACTCAAACTTTGCGGGGGCAAGTGTGCGTTATGCAACCAGCACAAGCTTTGTCGGATCGTTCAATGACAAAACCTCGTCAATACGTGTTCGACGAATATAACCTTTTTCTTTGTATCATGGCCTAACGAGTGCTTGCAGCGGACGGCGCTAACGCGCCGCCGCTGAAGCTGAAGTTAGACCTTGA
>JAKPIL010000144.1 GCA_029549845.1 bacterium | reverse complement strand
CGTAGTAGGTCTCAGTCCAGAGGAGAGTACCACTGGTACTTGCATCGTAGAGCTTGAACTGGACGTTGTAGTAGCCATCAGGGGCAATGGCACCAGCAGCTGTTTCGAGACGGGCTTGGAAGTTCAGGTTGTCACTGGTGGCAGCGTAGGCGCGTGGCACACCCGTGCCCCCGCGCGTGAGGAAAAACAGGGGTAGCAGCAGCAAGGAAAGGACAGATACGACGAATACCCTCTTGGTGGTGGGCCAGAGGGTATGCGCAAAAACTGCGAGTGCTGTACGTTTTGGTTTGAACATGTGTTTTGTAAAGTGTTTGTGTTGGTTTCTCGGTTTTTTTGAGATACCAATCTTTGTTTCGGATTTTGCCTAGTTTTTGGTTTTGGCCTATCCTGCACAGAAGTATGCCCCATACGAACCACCTGTTACAAGAGAAAAGCGAAAGAAAGTTATGCAAAAAAATGTATTCAATTTTGACAAATCAACAGATGTTTTTCGTAGTGTTTTGTACTACAATTATTCATTACCTCTGTTATTTTCGTGAAAATAGAGCAGAGTTGATTCTGATTCGGCACGCAAATTTGTAGCAATATTCACTACGAATAATATATTCTCCTAAAGTTATCCACAGCTACATACAAAAAACACCCGCACGTAGCGGGTGTTTTTTGATTAATACTCTTAGAGCCAGAGGTTACGCAATGCTGTCGATCACGACCGTAGTCTGCGCCTGGCGATGGCCACGAGTTTTGTGCACGCGCTTTTTCGCCTTGTAGCGTATAGCCGTGACTTTATCTGCCTTTGCTTCTGCGTCTACCACGGTGGCTTTTACCGCCACGCCCTTTACGAGGGGTGCGCCTACGGTAGTTTTTTCGCCGTCTACAACGAGCAGTGCGTCAAAGCTGAGTTTGGTATCGTCACCAGTGAGCCGCTCGATGGAAAGTGTTTGACCTTCGGCTACGACATATTGTTTGCCGCCGGTAGCAATAACTGCTTTTTTCATACTTTTCACCTAACCTTACGTTTACTATTGCACCCAAGTTTATCACTTACACCCCTGTTTGTAAACCCTTCCCTTACTCACCACCCACCGCCCCATCCTCGCTCCCACCTCACCCCCTCACTACACTTTTGTTACGGCCGTAACAAAAGTGTAGTATGTAGGTATGTCACAGCCAAAATCAGCAACAGATTTCATCCTACGCGGCCTATTCCTTCCTCTTTCGCGGCAAAACCTATTGCTCAGCTTTAAGCCCAGCCAGTTCTTCTACGAACTCTCGCGGGTCAGCGGTTACCCCGAAAAGACTCTGCGGGACACCATGAGTCGAGCCACTCGCGATGGCTACATTGTCATGGGGGATACTATTCCGCAGCTTACCGCAAAAGGCCTGAAGAAGGTTCAGCCTTTCGTAGCGGAAAAGCTTCCAGAGAACGGCCAGCTACTCGTTGTTTTTGACATACCAGAAGAACGCAAAATGATGCGACATGAATTCCGGCGGTTGCTCAAACGCCTCGATTTCCAATACGTCCAGCAAAGTGTCTGGGTGACAGATCTCGATCACAGAAAAGTACTAGCCGAAGCGGTGAAGAAACTAGAGTTAAAAGATTGCGTCAAAGTGTACGAAGCCGCTCCCATAAAGCTCTAGTCGCGACACTTTTGTTACGGCCGTAACAAAAGTGTCGCAGGCGGAGTGTTGTTTGTGCGCTTGGGTTGTAGAAGTGTGGGAACCGTAAAGGCAACGAGGTTACGGCTACCGTTGCCTAGAGTTTCATCTAAGAGGATCAGCTTCAATAGCACATAGACTGGGCACGGGGCAGCAAACCACAACCATTGGAGCCCGCAGCTGCCGTATAGGGCTCATAGCATCAGAACGGTCCAGTGGTTAGGTACGCTCGATGCTATGAACTGTCCTTGGGGGTTTCTAGGCCTTTTTGAGCGCGATGGTCAGGCGCACGCCTTCGATGTTCGCTTCGGTACAAAAAGCGCCTGTGCCGGGCTCTACAAAGGTTTGGGTTAACGTTTCTGCCTGGATAGTCTGCTCGTGCTCGGCAAGCGCAGCCATGAGTTCTTCATCTTCCGCAGTCAGCAGCAAGACGATCCGGTCATCCACCTGCAGCCCAGCCTGCTTACGGGCATTTTGAACAGCTCGTACTACCTCGCGGGCCATGCCCTCTCTCTTGAGTTCGGGTGTTATATTTTTGTCAACAGTAACAGCCAGTTTCACTTCATTGACGTGTTTTACTTCTTTCACATTCACTTCATCGGCAATGATTGCCTCGTAGTATTCACCGAGTTTGTCACCGCCGTATGTCAGGGCTGCAAGGGGCTGTCGAACCTTCACCTGGGGCTCTGTTTCTGTCTTGAACATACGCGCGGCTAGGCCCTGCTCTATGACACTCCGGGTTTGTGCCATGTGCTCTAGTACTGTCTCGTCTACGGCACCAGGCTCTGGCCAGTCAAGCAAATGCACACTCTCGCCGCCAGTCAGTTTCCGGTACAGTTCTTCTGCCAGAAACGGCGTAAACGGCGCAAGCAGCATGCTAAGGCGCGCGAGCACATAGTGTAAGGTGCGGTAAGCGTCGTGCTTGTCAGCATCGTCGTCACTTTTCCAAAAACGCCTGCGGCTGCGGCGAACATACCAGTTGCTGGCATCGTCCAAAAACGGCAAGACGCCACTGAGGGCATCGGGCAAATTATAACCGTCTAAATCAGTAGTCATTTGTGCTTGCAGTTGATGTAAACGTGACACCACCCATGTATCAAGCGGGTTGGTTAACTCCTTAGAAGGATCTTCGAGCGAGTCATTCCACTCCCAGCCATCCACCTCGGCATACATTGTAAAAAAGTCATACATGTTCCACACCATCGCCAGTTTGCGCTGGATATCTTGCACATCCTTGTCTTGCAAGCTAAAGTCTTCACCACTCATAACGGGCGAGCTCAGCAGCAAAAATCGTAGTGCATCGGCACTGTATTCATCCATGAGTATGTTTGGATCGGTGTAGTTACCATAGCTTTTACTCATTTTGCGGCCATCGTTGCCGGCGAGAGTACCCGTCACGATACAGTTTGAAAACGAGTTCTTCTCGAACAGCCCCACCGATACGGCGTGTAGGTAGTAAAACCACGCCCGCACCTGACCGACGTATTCGGCTATATAATCACCCGGGAAACTAGCCTCAAACTTCTCTTTGTTCTCAAACGGATAGTGGAACTGCGCAAATGGCATGCTACCACTCTCAAACCAACAGTCCATGACCTTGTCGATACGCGTGTAGTGCACACCATCTAGGTCAAACTCTACGTCATCAATCCATGGGCGGTGGTAATCATCGAGCTCAACACCGCTCAGCTCTTTCAGCTCGGCGTAACTACCCACGACCTTCACGCGCTCCTTCCCGTCCGCATCCGTGCCCTTCCACACCGGCATAGCGGTAGCCCAGAAGCGGTCGCGGCTGAGGTTCCAGTCCGGCGCACTCTCGACAGTTTTGGCAAAGCGACCATGTTTGACATGCCCCGGGAACCAATTGATGTTTTCGTTCTGCTCCAGCATGTCCTGGCGTTGCCCGGCAATGTCCATGAACCAGCTTGGGTGCGCTCGGTACATGAGCTTCGTACCGCAGCGGTGACAGTGCGGGTATTCGTGGCGAACGTACTCTATTTTGAGCGCCTTGCCTTCAGCCAGCAACGTCTTAGCAATATCTTTGTTCACGTCCCATATGTTCTGGCCTTCCCACGCGCCTTCTGTGTAGTTCCCGTTTTCGTCCACAATTGAGACAAGCGGAATGTTGTGCTCTTTACATAGAACGTAGTCTTCCTCACCATATGCAGGGGCTTCATGTACTATTCCCGTACCGTCATCGGCCGTCACAAAGTGGGCGTCAAGCACCCGGTGCGCACCTTCGCCGCGGTGTTCAAAGAGTGGCTCATAGGCTTTTCCAACCAGTTCTGACCCCTGTATCTTTTTTACAACGTTGTAAGCCAATGGCTGATGCCTCTCGTCGGTCATCACCCTGGCAATCGCCGCCGTTGCTACATAGAAGCGCTTGCCAGCGTGCTCGAGCAGTGAGTACTCTGTGTCACCCTTTACTGCCACTGCAACGTTCGCTGGAAGCGTCCAGGGTGTTGTAGTCCATGCTAAGAGAAACTCGTCAGAATCTGCCAATTTGAAGTACGCGTAGATGCTTGGGTCGGTATCTTGCTGGTAGCTATTGTCCATCGCCACCTCGGCTTTAGAAATAGGCGTGGCGTCACGCGTGCAGTACATGAGCACCTTTTCGCCTTCATATATTTTGCCCTTTTCGTACAGCTCCTTAAACGCCCACCAGACCGATTCCATGAACTCTTTATCCATGGTTTTGTATGCACCTTTGAAGTCCACCCAGCGGCCAATCCGGTCGATGGTACTCTCCCACAAGTCACCCGTTTGCACCATATTGTCTCGGCACGTGGTGATGTATTCTTCAAGCGATATCTTGGTGCCAATATCTCGTTTATCCTGTATGCCCAGCTTTTTCTCGGTGAATACTTCCGCCGGTAGGCCGTGGCAGTCCCAGCCCCAAACGCGTTCAACCCGGCGCCCCTTCATGGTCCAGTAGCGTGGCACCGCGTCTTTCGCAACACTAGAAAGCAATGTACCGTGGTGTGGCACGCCCGTGATAAACGGTGGCCCATCGTAAAACACATACGCACCCTCTTTTGGCCGCTGCTCGACCGACTTCTCGAACGTCCGGTTCTCTTTCCAGTACCACACCAGGTCCTTCTCGTACTCTATAGCCTTCCGCCGTGTATTTGCTTTGAATTTCATATTCCCATCTCCGTTAATTTAGTTTTCATCAGCTTACTCATTTCTGCATGTCCCTCTGGAGAAAAATGCACCCCGTCACTCGAGAGGCTTATCTCACCCGGAATAATTACTTGTTCGCCGGACCCTTCAAGCAACGCAACCAGCGCCTGCTGTTTCTCTTCGCTGGCTACAAAAGTCTGGCTACGCCTGAAGTTTGGTGGAGCAATATACATAATGCGTGCAGGCGCAACCGACACATCCTCGTTCAGTTGAGCCACCGCGTCTCTGTACCACAATAAGTCATCATATATTTGGCTTGGAGTAGAGTTGTACCGATCCTTGCAGTCATTTGTGCCAAGTGCGATGATGACGAGGTCAAGCGGCAAAGCCTGCCTGCAAATGACTTCAAATGAGTCTTTCCCATTTTTACTTTGGTCAACATGATCGTAGCTGCCCGCAATCCTTCCTGGGAGCCCGGCAGGTTGCATCTCATAGCCATCGCCAAGTTGTTTTTGAAGCTGGTTCACCCATCGGACCTGAGCAGAATACCGCTTTAGGCTATCGTCCTGCCCCCAAACATTTGAATCGCCATATATTAATATATTTTTCATATTCTGGGCTCCCTTCTCATTTTGATTGATGGCATCTTATCAGCATGCATATAGTCAGATCCTGAAACTTTTTTAAAGCCTTGCTTCTCATAGAACCGTTTCGCGCGTTCATTGTAGTCGACGACCACCAAATAAACCGGCCTGTTTACGTCCCAAAATGCATCAGCGTGCAGCATCAGCTCTGCAGCGAGGCCTGTTCCTTGGTACTCACGGGCCACGTACAGTGCACCCAACTCCTGGTCGTCCTTGTGGCGAGTCGCATGCACAAACCCAACGGCTGCGTCGTTTACAACAGCGACCTCGTATAGCTGATCCGGGTCGGCTATAAAGCCTGTTACTAGTTCGCGACTTTCCTGAAGCTTCTCGGGTGAATCCCAGTTTTCCCATCGCTCGCGCACCCATGACTCTGGCGCACCAGCGTTGTCATTTGGATAGGTGTCGAGCCAAGACGCGGCATGAAACTTACGTATAGCGTAGGTATCGTCGGGTGTCGCGGTACGGATTACTGGCTTAGCTTCTTCACTCATTTTTTCTCCAAATAAAAATCACCTCTTTTAGCTGCCAGATCCCAGGTTGTTCGGGAGGTACCATCTGGCTTCCAAAAGAAGTGATTCTTTTAGCACTTAGTTGCCGGTCTGACGGGCCGAACCGTTGGAATCTACTGAGGTTTCCCTGTTCTTTCCACTGCCTTCGCGGGTGATAGCCGCTCATCTAGCGGGAGCTAGAGTGCATTTACATCTGTTATCATACGCCGGCCACCACCAAAGCGCAACCCTAGCCACCGTACACGTACGCCGCTACATCGCGCATAAGCGGTAGCTCTTCGCCAATCCAACTCTGTATGTAGCCGCCAGCGTTATCGGTCACAATGATTGCCGGAACAGATACCGCATCGTATATACTTGCCGCCGCAATCCCTTCTCGGCTATCCACATCAAGTGTCTGGAGCTTACTTTGGTCAACATCGTGCTGTCCCTGCAGGTCGTGCAAAAACTCTTCTACA
>JAKPIL010000122.1 GCA_029549845.1 bacterium | reverse complement strand
ACAAGAAGCCTGCTGACCTCATGCATTCACTGTTCGCGAAGGCAAATCGTTCCAACAAGATTGAGGCTAAAGATGTGGAAACGGTTCAGCCAGATGCCGAGAATCCAAAAGAGACTGCAAGTGCTCCGGCCGAAGAACAGGTCGAAGACGCGCCTCAACCAGAGGAAAAACACGCATGAGACGCCCAAACGAAATCGCGAGAGACGAGGCGAGCATGGCAACGCTGGTTGAGCTAACGAGCGTCTTTGAAGGCATCGCTAGCATGCGCATAGCGCAAACAAAAAACCAGGTGCTTGAGTCGACGAAATTTTTCGACCAACTGTGGCATATATACACACAGCTTCGGGTTGATAGCCTGTTTAGCTTTGGCCGCGAGGAGAGTGATAAGTCCAAGGTCATTCTTGATAAAGAGCTTTTTATTATCATCACTGCAGAGGGTGGGTTCAGCGGCGATATTGACCAAAAGCTTGTCCAGGCTATGCTGGAGGAGTACAACCCAGAGAAAAACGACATCATTGTCATTGGCCACCATGGCGCCATGCAGCTTTCGCAGCGCGGTATTAGCTTTCGGAAGTACTACAAGCTTCCAAACAAAGACAAGAACATCAATGTTTCGCCCATCATCCGCGAAGTTCAGGAATACAAAAAATGCAGTGTGTTTTACCAGCAGTACATATCGCTCATGAATCAGGAAGTAAAGCGTATATCGCTGTCTATGGCGGTGAAGACAGCTGGTCAGGCCGGCGACAGGCCAGACGAGATTATTAGCGAGGCGAACTACATATTTGAGCCAACGAGTTTTGCGGTTGCAGCACACCTCGAGCGCTCTATGATGAAGATTGCGCTGGCCCAGCTGATCTTGCAGTCCAAGCTTGCCCAGTACGCATCACGCTTCCGGGCTATGAGCGCCTCTCACCAGCGGGCAGACGAGGAAAAGATAGACCTGCACCTTGCATACAACCGAGCGCGCCGCGGTGTTAAAGATGAACGCCTAAAAGAAATCATTAATGGTATGAAAAAAATCCAAAAGTCGGGAGTGGCGACATGATATGTAAAGCTCCACAACATAGGAGGCTTCATATAGTGCCTGGACTGATCGAAGGGAGTGACCTATGGCTGGCATAATTGTTTCCATCAAAGACCTTGTGGTTCGCGTGCAGTTTGACACCGATTCGCCAGATATTAACGAGCTGCTCATCGTCGATAACGAGCGGAAGACGCAGCTCCTTGTTGACCATCTAGAAACGGGTGGTGTCGCCTTTTGTTTGAATGTACGCACTGACCGTAGCTTGCTGAAGGGAACAAGTGTGCAGCGAGCAGGCAAGGGTATAGAGATCCCGCTCGGCGAAGTAACCATTGGTCGTATTTTGAACGCCCTTGGCGATCCGCTCGATGGCCTACCGCCCATAGAAGAAAGTCCCGACATAAAACGCAAAGACATCTTAAAACTTCCTGCGAGGAGTAGTAACTTTACCGTCGCGAAGCCAGAAATTCTAGAAACGGGCATAAAGGTTATCGATTTCCTTACGCCGTTTGTGAAAGGTCGCAAAATTGGTGTGATTGGTGGTGCAGGCGTTGGTAAAACAGTCACGACTATGGAGCTTATCAATAACACCGCGAAAAGCGGCGGTAGCCTTTCATTTTTTGCTGGCATCGGTGAACGTATTCGTGAAGGGCATGAGCTATGGGATACACTCCGTGAAAATGATCTGCTCAAAAACACCGTTATGTTTTTTGCGCAGATGAATGAAAATCCAGTGCAACGTTCGTTGGTTGGTATATCGGCAACAGCTGCTGCCGAATATTTCCGGGACGAAGAGAAGAAAGACATCCTGTTCTTTGCCGACAACATGTTCCGCTATATTCAGGCGCGGAATGAGCTCAGCACCATCCTTGACCAAGTGCCGAACGAAGGTGGCTATGAGCCAACTGTTTTCTCTGACGTGAAAGTGCTCCAGGACCGCCTGAGCTCGAACGAAAACGGTTCTATTACGTCGGTGCAGACCATCTATGTGCCAGCCGATGACATTTCTGACCCCGCGGTGCAGTTTATTCAGCATGAAATGGATTCCATCATCGTGCTGAGCCGTAAGGTTGCCGAGCAGGGAGTTCGCCCTGCGGTTGACCTAACACTCACGAGCTCCAGTCTGCTCACCCCCGAAATCGTGGGAGAACGCCACTACA
>JAKPIL010000112.1 GCA_029549845.1 bacterium | reverse complement strand
ACTGGTGGTAATTGGGCTGTCGTAGAGCAGTACGTCAAGAACCAAGGCTCCAATCCGAAAGACCTGCAACTAACGATGTGGTGATGGGCATACCATAGTAACTGAATACCCCGTGGTCTCTGCCACGGGGATTTTTATTATGCTGGTTCAGTGTGCCTATAAGGGTGGTTTCCGCTGTTAGAGTTGTTTTTTTAGTGACTCCGGCGTAGAGACGACCACGGTCACATGTACATTAACAAGTCAGACTGCAAATATATTTTTCTGAGACACGTAGCTCTACTATCCAAGTTTCCGGCGAGGTGAAGAACGCGGTTTTATACTACACCGCATTTATGTTCACTTGGTCGGAGATTTGGGTATAGAGCTCTTACCCAAAACTTGCCCTCCCCCCACGGGAGAGCCACACACGACATCCGTCAGATACGGAGACCCGTGTGCCAGCGCACCACCCTCTTCCATTCGGGAAGAGGTTTGATGTCCTAGGAGGACACCATCATGTCGTACCGTACCACGCTTGTTCGCACCGCCACCGCGCTGACCGCCGTCGCCACCGCTGGGACCGCATTCGCCGCCACCGCCTCGGCCGCCACTGCCTCGCCGACAGTCAACGCCTCGTGCGTTAGCCCGTACGCCCCCGCCCCTAATGTGGGGGTGACCAACATCACCTGGACCGGAGCACCGGTTGGTGCCCAGGTGGAGGCGAAAGCTGTAGAATTCGGCACGGACGATTTTCGTCCGGCGTCAACGCCGACGGGCGCAGTCGTGCTCCCGGGGCTCCCGCTCGGAAATACCGAGCTGGGCTACTACAAGGTTTACCTGGTAGATGCCACAGGTACGGTGATCGCCGGTCCGGCAAGTCTTGCGCTCTGCGCCCCGACGCCCCCCCCGGTGGTCACCCCGACCCCGACGCCCAAGCCGACCAACCCGCCGACGCAGTGCACGCGGACCTACGCTCCCTACAAGGGAGTTGCTCGCACCTACCGTGACGAACACGGCCATAAGGTCAAGTTCATCAACAACCGGTGGCTCATCTTGGACGGCAAGAAGGTCAACTTCCGTTGGGCCAACGGTCTGTACTGCCGAACCGCGCAGGACGTCCAGGGCACCTGGTGGTTGGTCAACAAGAAGACCGGCAAGGTCTTCGTTGTCACGATTGCCTACGGCAAGAAGTAGGACCTTCGGGTCGGCTCCTGGGGGTTCCCCAACTAAAAGGAGGTGAGATTACTCGCCACCCCAGGAGCCGACGCCGGCACACTTATCCGCAAGGGTAGCGTGCCGGCAGGTGAATCAGAAAAAGCTTGCGCCTCCAGCGCTCCCTTTTTGCAGTCTGACTTCACCCCATGAACTTGAGACACTATATGAGTATGGAGGCGCCGGGAGGCGCTTTTTTGGTGCGGTAATTTGGATGGTTGATAGTAGATGTTGGATGGTGGTCTGGGACGGCGGAGCGTAACGATCAACGAGCAAGTTATCAACAAACTAGCAACAATCAACATTCAACTGCCTCTGGTAGCTGCCCCTTTCTGAGCTACTAGTCACCATCTACTTGTATAGCTGGCTATGAGTGCCGATAGCAACAAACAGTAGTGCATCTGGCGAGATGACACGAAAGTGTAAGCGCAAATCGCCCCCGGCACTGATGGAGCGGTAGCTAAGCCACTCGCCCTTAAGGCGGTGCAGGCGGAGTGCCGGTGCGGTGGGGTCGTCGAGGTATAGTGCAAGAGCGTCTTTGGCGCGCAGCTGCTTGGCACGGGGCAGCTTAGCGAACTGCTTGTTGAACTCTTTGGTGAAGTCTACCTGCATGGCCGAGTTACTTCATGAGACTGTCTAGATGGGCGAGAGTTTGTTTTTTACCGCGAGTAGGGGTGATGTCATGGGCTTCTGCGTAGTCGGCATCAGCCTTGTGCATTATGCCTTCTAGATATGGTGTTGGCTCTGGCGCAGTGCTGAGCACAAACCGTCGGTCACGCAAGGTCTGCTTTATGATGAGGTTTACGAAGGCAGTGGTGGACACGCCCAGTTCTGAAGCGAATGTTTTAAGCTCGCGCTTGGTAGCTTCATCTGTTTTAATGGTAAGGAGTGTAGTAGACATGCATACACTGTATGTGTTTTGTATGTATTTGTCAATGGATGGTGGATGGATAATAGATGTTGGATGTTAGATAGTGGATAGTAGTGGGCAAGCGGCCTGCGGCCGCAGGAATTCCCTCTAACCTAGAACCTAAAACCTTTCAACTGTCTCTGGCGGCTGCTTTTACTAAACTACCATCCAGCGTCCACCATCTAACATCTACTTGTATAGTCGGAGGTAGGCTCACCCAAATATTGCAATTTCGGTGAGTGTTGCTCACCCAAATATTGCAATTTCGGTGAATTTGGTGTACTATAGGAATATGCACCAGGTCATACAACGCTATTTAGACATTGGCAGTGAGCTTACGCACGGCAAAACACTTGTGATTTTAGGGCCACGCCGGGTAGGTAAGACTACTTTGCTACGAGAGTTTTTAGAGAAGACATCGCAGAGTGTGCTTTCTTATAGTGGTGATGAGGTGAGTACACAGCAAGCTTTTGAGGTAGCAGATAGTGCGCGTTTACGGCCGCTTCTTGGGAGTGCGCAAGTGCTCGCTATAGATGAGGCGCAGGCCATACCGCGCATTGGCCAAACGCTGAAAATTATCAACGACCATTTCCCAGACATAGCTGTAGTAGTGACTGGCTCATCTGCATTTGAGCTGGCTGGGCAAGTGGGAGAGCCGCTGACTGGCCGGAAAACTACCAGGTACTTATACCCAGTGGCCGTTACCGAGATGTTACGAGATGCGGTTGCTCCAGAATATGACTTTGTGCAGCTGCTACCTGAATGGCTGGTGTACGGTATGTATCCAAGCGCCTTGACTGCCGAGAGCCAAGCGCAAAAGGCCGAATTTCTACGGGAGCTCGTCGATTCTTATTTGCTGCGCGACATCCTGGCATACCAAGAGGTAAAAGGTTCAAGCGTGCTCATGCAGCTGCTCGTGCTGCTCGCACATCAAGTCGGTAATGAAGTGTCTCATACCGAACTCGGCCGCTCGCTACACATAGACAAAAACACCGTAGCGCGGTACCTAGATTTACTGGAAAAGTCTTATATTATTTTCCGACTGGGCGGCTTTAGCCGTAACCTCCGCAGCGAAGTCACGCGCATGCCAAAATATTACTTTTATGACGTTGGTGTACGAAACGCTGTTATTGGGAACTTCAACGAATTGTCTTTGCGTGATGATGTTGGCCGGCTGTGGGAGAATTTTATGGTGACAGAGCGCCTGAAGGCGCGCACGTATAATAGAATATATGCCAACCAGTACTTCTGGCGCACATGGAAACAGAACGAGATTGACCTTATAGAAGAACGCGACGGAACGTTATATGGCTATGAGATGAAATGGCGTGACAAACGCGTCTCTCCTCCCGCAGAATGGCTAGAGGCTTATCCTGGCAAAACGCAGTGGCAAACCGTAACTCCTCAGACAGCATGGGGATTTTTGAGTAGAGATTGAGCTGGGGAAGGCAAAGAGCATTTGGAATGATGTATGGGCGGGGTGGATGGTGGATGGTGGATGGTGGATGGGTGGTTATTTAATTAGCAACGTTCAACGTTCAAGTTATCAACAAACTAGCAACTAGCAACGTTCGACGGGCAAGTTATCAACAAACCGGGAGAGGTGAGAGGTTTTAGGCTCTAGGTTAGAGGGAGTTCCTGCGGCCGCAGGCCGCTTGCCCACTACTATCCACTATCTAACATCCAACATCTATTATCCATCCACCGGCGAGCTTCACCTGGGATGGGGCGTGTAACAGAGAGCGGTTTCACCCGGGATAGTTTATTGTTCACATGTTGCTTGTGGTTTGGTATGATAACGGTATGAAACGAAGGATCTTTTTGCCAGCACTGCTCGTACTCGTAGGATCCATAGCAAGTCTGATCATTATGGGTGGAGGTGTCGCGCATGCCCAGGGTGGAGGGGGTGTTGGTTCGGGTGGTAGTGGTAGTGGTGGTAGTGGTGGCGCGCAGAGCAGGCATGGCTGGGGGTGGCGATTGTACGACGCGAGTGGAGCCGGCCCATCAGGTGGCTTTAAGTCTGGCTCGTGGTCAGCTGCTAAAGCCGCCTGCACCGGCTATAGTTCGAACGTAGCAGTTTTTGTCATCAATACTGCCCCTGGCGCAACTCAAAAGCAAGTGGGGTACGACTATCACACCATCTACTTTTCACCGAGTATATTTTCGGGTTACCAAACGAGTTCGCCCTATATACCAGTACCAACTGCGAAAACTAACTACGATCTTTTGCCAGCCTCCGTCAGGTCGGGGCACACATGGGGATCTGATGTCGGCTGGTTCTGTTACGGTATTGTACCACCGACAGATGTATGCCCGAACTTGGCCGGCGCTCAGGCAACAGTCCCCTCTGGGTATATAAAAGACGGGGCAGGGAACTGTGTTATACCGGACCGGGCGCCAACCATTAATGTGGATACTATTAATTGCATTGCAGCCACCATTTCCGGGGTGGCGATAGATGGTGACTGGAGCGGTGAGATCGACGTACACATTTATGTGGGAGGAGCGGCAGGCAGTGGAGCGTCGCGCTATGTGCGAAGGACCTCAGGCCACAGATTTACATTTGTTGACCCCAACCCCAACCCAATGCGGATTAGTGGTCAAAGGTACTACCTGTATGCTATAGGGGTCAATAGCAGCGGAGCGGCGAACGGTACTAATGTTGCGTTCGGTGGTAATCCCGTGAGTATGGGGCCGTGTAATAGTGCGACGTGTACGATAGATACATTTCCTGCTCAAATGCTCGTAGGCGACGGAAACCAGTTCACTGTCTCGATGCGGGTATCATACTGGGGCGCCCCTCTTGCGGTAGGGAACCCCGCTCTTACTGTTCAGGTAAGAGACCCGAACGGCGTCATAACAACCAGTACGCCAAGCTATACAGTAAGCGGAAGCAGCCCGGCTACGCTTACCAGTGACCCGATGAGCTTTAATTCGAACATACCGGGTACATACCAGATGCAGTGGTCTCTTGCGGGTGGTGGGCTCAATACGCTTTGTCCTGGCGGCAACAACGGAAGTTGGAACAACCCCCGCATAGGTAATGCCGGCTACAAACCATACTTCAACGTCAACGGCGGAGATATCCTCTCTGGTGGGAGCATTACGGCCTGGAATGCCGGGTCTGGTGGTGGCTTCGCAGGAGCAGGCACTCAACTTGCGGCATTTGCCGGGGGTAATATAACAGGATTTATTACGGGCAGCGGGCTGAGTAGTGCGGGTAATGGGACTGGTTTGTCCTTTGCAAATGAAAGCTCGGTGGTTGATCCGGCCAACGGAAAGTATGGCGGCGGCTTTGGCGTGACCCACTATGCGCCGACACTCTCTAGCGGGTCACCGCACGCCGCTGGCACCATAGATGTTTCGACTTTGGCCAGTGGCGTCTATAACATCACTGGTGACGTAACCTTGACCGGCACGGTTCGTACCGGTGTCAATATTGTCCTGAATATTACCGGCAATGTGTATATACAAGACAACATAGGCTACGGTGCGTACTCGGACTCTACGCAAATACCACGACTGACGGTCAATGCCACAGGAGACATATTCGTTGATAATGATGTAACAAGCATGCGGGGTATATACTATGCCGCCGGCACGTTCTATAGCTGTAGCTATGGCTTGGGATCGCCTGTTTCACTTGGTTCGTTAGCTGGGTACAGCGACTGTAACCACCAGCTGACGGTGTACGGTGCCGTTGTGGCGGATAAAATGATACTGAGCCGTACGTGGGGGAACATAAGGGCTGTGCCTGGAGTTCCTGCCCAGGCAGCTGAAAACTTTGTCTACAGTCCCGAGCTATGGCTTGCACCAAGTGGAGCAGCCAGTGGTAAAAGTAGCCCGCAGTTCGATTTGTACCAAAGCTTACCACCGGTTTTGTAGGCTACTAGGGGGAGCGACAGAAGGTGACGGCGAAAGTTCTCCGCACAATACAAAAAAACCTTGCGACAGAACATAACGCTCATGCTATAATCGAGGTAATATGAGCATATTGAGTGGGGTATCATCATTCTTCGGGCTTGATATAGGCACCACGGGTATTCGACTGGTCGAACTACGTGGGTCTGGTCCGACACGCAGCCTGGTAAAGTACGCGTATGTGCCTATAGACATCAAGCTCGCGCAGAGTGACAGTAAGGCAGACCAGCAGAAGCTTGCGCAAGTACTGTCCAACCTGGTCTCTGAGGCCCGTCTTTCGACGCGAAATGTGGCCGTAGGGCTACCGAGTAGCCGTGTTTTTACCACCGTGGTAGATTTTGACCGCGTGCCTGAGAGTGAGCTAGGCAAGGCCATACGATACCAGGCAGAGTCGCTCATACCAACTCCGCTGGCCGATAGCAAGATTGACTGGGCGGTCGTGGGTGATTCTCCAAAGGACAAGACCAAGATAGAAGTACTCATTAGTAGCATTGCGAATAACTTTGTTGAGCAACGGCTCGATATGATTGAGTCAGTTGGGCTGAATGTGATTGCCTTTGAGCCAGATAACCTGGCTATCTCTCGAGCACTCGTGCCATCGGGAACAACGGCTCCACAGCTGATTCTAGACATGGGACAGCTGAGCACCGAC
>JAKPIL010000103.1 GCA_029549845.1 bacterium | reverse complement strand
GTAGAAGACCTCGCCAAAGCGACAGCCGCATGAGAAACATTGGCTATATGTTCCTCAACGGTTTAGGAACAGGAGAAACAAAGTGGCATGAAAATATAATGCTAAAAACATGGCATCGAGCCGGAGTAGATTTGGTACCTGCCCATATAAACTATTATGCCCACTCGTCAGATGAGCTTATAGATCAGGTTTGTACTCTCGCGAGAACAATGCTCAAGAGTCATGATGGCGTAGCATTCGTGAGTGAGAGTGCTGGCGGTAGTCTGGCGCTAAATGCATTGCATATACTCCAGGATGAGAGTGTTTGTGCCGTCATCGCACACGGCAGGATGCGAGCAGGAGATTTACCGCGCTCAAATCGTAATTCTTTGTACCGACGTGCTCATCTCGACACTGACAGTCCAGCAACGGGGTTTTATGAAGGTGTATTGAAGGCCGAAAAAACTGCCCTCGCGCTTTCCGCAGACGAAAAAAGACGTATCCTTATTCTTACTCAGCTTACCGATATGGTCGTACCGCTCAGCACCATGACATTGCCTGGCGTACAAACACATCGATCTATTGCCCTGGGGCATACGGGCGCATTCTTTGCCCACCTCATCGGAAACCGCGACCGTATCATGGCATTCGCCCACCAAACATTAGAGGGGAAAGTTTAGAAGTTATGGTGAAAGGCGCCTTACATACTCTAAGAGTTTTTACCGATACGAACGGCAAGGGTGGCGATCCACTTACAGTGGTATTTGACGTAAAACAGGCACTGAACGAAACAAAGCGCATGGCGCTTGCAAAAGAGTTTGGCGGAGCAGAGACGGCTTTCATAGATAGCACCGAACCCGCATGCGTTTCGCTCTACAACCACGCCACCGGACGCGTTGCCTTTGCCGGACAGCCCCTGGTAGGAGTTGCGTCACTTCTATGTGAACTTACTGAACAAACGGAGCGGATTATTCCGTGTGATGCAGGAGAGGTACGCACTTGGCAAGAGGGGGAAATTACCTGGGTCGCAAAAGACACCACTGGTCTTCCGGGGTGGAAGTTTGAGCAATTCGCCTCTGTAGAGGATATCAGCGCGGTTAAAACCGTCCAGACGACAAGCTGGAGCCATAAGGTTATATGGGCCTGGGAAAATGAAGCTCTCGGAGAAATTCGTATGCGCACTTTTGCACCTGACTGGGGGATAACCGAAGCCGAATCAAATGGCTCAGGTGCTATGCTTCTTGCTGCACAACTCGGCCGCCACTTAGAAATCCGCCATGGTCACGGCTCAGTACTCTACGCCCAGCCACTGGAAGATGGCCTGATTGCACTTGGAGGCAGGTGTAGGCTAGTTACAGAAAGAACACAAACCGACCATGAAAATAGCGTCATTAGAAAATAATCTCCCCGAACCCTGGCGAGGTCGCATGCAGAAGGGAAACAGCTTGGATACTCTCTCACCAAAAATCAACCCGCGCAAACCGCTCGTCTTGTTCGTCCCCGGAAGTGGGGAAGATATCGATTCTAGAGACTACCGCGCAGTTCTATCAGCTATCGAGCAGCGAGGCTACAGGACGCAGTTTGTTCCCATCAAGTGGGCGCGCACCACACCAGAGAAGTGGCGCACACAGCTCATGGAAGAATACGCAAAACATGATGCGCACGAAACCATTCTGGCGGGTTTTTCATTCGGCGCAGTCACAGCTTTGCTGGCCGCCGCCGAAAGAAACCCGGCAGCTCTTTGGCTATTTTCGCTGTCACCGTATTTTGCAGAGAACTTTGCGCACGAATACATGAAAACGTCCTGGCTAAACTATCTTGGGAAGCGGCGCGTCGATGAGTTTCGTCATCTATCATTTGAGGCACTCGCAACGAAAGTGAGTTGCCCAACCCAGCTATACTACGGCGAGGAAGAGTTTCAAAAGTTCCCCATCATGAAACGCCAGTCCGAACTGGCACAAAAGGACATTACGGACGCTGTTCTATACATAGCACCCCATGCGGGCCATGATGTCACCAATACGAACTATCTCCAAACGATTCATTCCACCATATAAATTAAGGCCATCTTAAAAGTTTTCTCGATGCAAGAGCCACACGGCGAGGTGCTTGCAACAAAATTATGCTACCAGCTGAAGGCTTCGCGGTGGATGTGCGTAGAGGGAACGCCGAGGCTAGTGAGGCTCTGGGTGGTAGTCTGCATAAAACCATCTGAGCCACATAGGTAGTAGTGGTAGTGTGCCGGATCGGGCAGGTACCGCGCCAAGATTTCTGCACTGATGCGTCCGCGCTCATCACTCGGCCCTGCGGGTGTGTTCACACGGCTAAAGATAGATACGTAGCGGCTGCCAAGACGCTGGCGAAGCTGGGCAGAAAACGGCGCTTCTTCGGGTACCTTACAGGCATGGAACAGCCACTGGTCGGCGTTTTGTTCGGATAAGACGTGGTCTACAAAGGGCGTTATGCCTATACCGCCCGCAATAAATACACGTGGCGCCGCTGGGTCAGCATTGACCTCCTCGGTAAATTCTCCGTATGGGCCATCTACAAACACACTCGCGCCCTCACCAACCTGGCTGAGTTTTTCGGTCCAGGAGCCGAACAGTTTGTATGCGACCGTTATATTACCTGTTGTAACATCGTGCTGTAGCACCGAAAAAGGGTGCTCTTCGCCGAGCAACGACGTCTGCAGGTACAGGTACTGCCCCCGCGAAACGGTAATCTCGCGGCCGTGCGGTTGGAGCAGTATCATGTACACTCCAGGTGAAATTTCGGCCTGTTTTACCACTGTATAGCGCGCGCGACCAAGTGAAAACAGGTGCCGCAGGCGCAGCACGCTAAAGATAACTAGCAGCGCCACAATAGACATAAAATACACGCGCGGGAAATCAAGCGAGCGGTACGACGACCCAATGCTAGGAACGTGCACAAGCGCCAGGGGAAGCGCAGCATACGAAAGGTAGTGGATGTATTTCCACGGCCGAAAGGCAATGCGCCCACGGATGAGCGCTGAGGTCACCCACACAACCAGCAAGGCATACAGCGCAAACCGACCCCACGTTACGCTCCGCTCAAAACTTTGGCTCAGGTTTGGCACCAGCGCGTACGAAATGAGGTTATCTCCGTAGGAGATGGCCGTAGCAATGGGGTGAAAAAACACGGCGAGGGTACCGTATTTACCCAGCCACTTGTGCATGCTAAGCACCGGCGCAAGGTCAGCAAAATACAGCCCCATGACCGATTTTGTGCCAAGAATGTACATCCACAGCAGCATGACCAACCCCACATAGCCGGTGACAGCCGAGGCGTACAGCCACACCGAGCCGGGTATGCTCCACGTGGGAAGCTTTACCAAAAACGGCAGTGGCGCCATGGAAGCCACGATAAGCCAGGCCAGCACGCGGCGTTTTGAGTGTTCGTTCATACATCAATACTGCCTGTGCTAGCTGAGCCCAGTCTGAGAACCCCACACTTGTGGGCACCGATTCGATCCAGTCTCGCAAGGTGCGTGCTCGCTCGCCTTACAAGCCCTTGCTAAAACTATCGCGCGGTAGCTATGTATTGCCGCGGTACATATTGCTTCGAAAGTTAACGTTTTGCGTGTACAATAAACATAAGTAACATAATGGTACGTCTACCGACATAAATTCAATGCAGCCAAAAGGAAATCGTAAAGTTATATTCAGTTTACGCCCCGAGCACATGATTGGCTGGGCAATAACAGTTATACTTTGCTGTATTCCTATATTTCTGTGGGCGCGTATCCACCCCGTAAGCAGCGTTGATGGGTTTGTGCCAACCATGCTAAACCTCGGACGTATCACTGGTCTTGTTGGTACGGTCATGTACGCCCTAAACCTTGTGTATGCCACCCGGCTTCGGTTTTTGGAAGATTGGTTCGGGGGGCTCAACCGCGTGTACATCGCTCACCACATGCTCGGGGGGCTCGCACTAGTCATGTTGTCCTTCCATCCGCTTTTTCTTGCACTCCGTTATGTCACAACCAACATCAAACAGGCCGCTCTATTGCTAGTGCCAAACGGCCTATTCCCGGTGAGCGCACTCTTTGACACCACCCACGAGTACCACGAAGTCGTACTGCAACAGTGGGCTACTATGTTTGGCAGCATAGCGTTTTGGGGAATGGTGGGGCTACTCTTGGTCACATTTTTCATAAAATTGCCCTACCGTTTGTGGCTTTTTACGCACAAGTTCCTTGGAGCTGCATTTTTCATCGCAGGATTACATATATTTTTCATCAGCAGCGATACATCCAGCGATGCCGTGATGAAGTGGTATATGCTCGTCATCGTCGCTATTGGACTCGCAGCATTTGTATACAAAACACTTGCAGGAGCAATTTTTATCCGCAAATATCGCTACCAAGTCAGCGCCGTAAGCCTGCTAGCGGGGAATGTTGTCCGAGTACTCATGACGCCACTCGCACAAACCATGCAGTATAAGCCTGGCCAATTTGTGTTTGTGCGCTTTAAGAATGGCGGCTATCATATCAACCGCGAATGGCATCCTTTTTCTATGAGCTCAAGCCCAAACGAGGCAGGGCTCGAGCTAAGTATCAAAGGTCTGGGCGACTACACTAGCGCCCTCGCAAATCTACAGGTAGGCGCCGTCGCTGATATTGAAGGTGCTTATGGCCGGTTTAGCTATACAAACTACAAGTGCAATGATCAAATATGGATTGCTGGTGGTATCGGGATAACTCCGTTTTTATCTATGATCAAAGATCTACCGATGGAAGGCCGCAGGGTCGACTTATTTTATGCCGTTAAAACAGCGTTTGAAATGATAGACGTCGAAAAATTGGCGCAGAACTCCCACGCAAGAAAGGGTGTCCGCGTTTTCCCGTACATAGGAGATCAGCAAGCCGGCCATCTGGATATAAACTTTATAGAAAAAGTCAGTGGCGACCTACGTGGGAGAGACTTTTATCTTTGCGGTCCGCCACCGATGATGCAGGGTCTAAAAAAACAGCTTCGTGCCAGGGGTATACCCGCCGCCAGTATCCATAGTGAAGAATTCGGGATGAGTTAAGAGACAGCAGGGAGCAGACATGACAGAGAACAGAAAGACAGCAGGGAGCAGACATGACAGAGAACAGAATGATACAGTAGTGTGTCTGAAATCTGATATCTGCCAACTGTCTGTTTTCTGTCATCTGCTACATCTGTCAAATGAGGAGCGTGTATGTGGTTAAAGAAACTCGTTGGGCTCAGCATGCTCATCACCCTTATTGGTATGAACGCTATTGTACTGGCTGGCTTTTTTGGCCCTGATAAGTCAAAAAGCGCTTTCGATCTTGCTCAAGTAGCAGTGGCGCCACCCGTCGTGCAGTTGAGCGCCGATCCGGCAGAGGTTACCGCCGGAAACTTTAGTGCGCTCTCGTGGAATGTTACCGGAGAGGTAACAAACTGCACAGCCAGCGGGGACTGGGAAGGTTCGAAGACTCCATTCGGTAGCGAGAGCACTGGCCGCCTTGCCTCCGAGGGGACAAAATACTACACACTTAACTGTGAAAATACTGCGGGCAAGAGCCAACCCGCTACTATCGCCGTTACCGTTAAGCCTGCCAGCGCTGTACAAACGCCAACTGCGACGCCTACTCCGACGCCCACACAAACGCCAGTGGCAACACCGTCGGCTCCAAATGTTGTCTACTGCGGCGGCGCAACCCCGTGTTACGGTCCACGAGAAATTGCAGGTCACGCCAGTGCCGGCAACTGCTGGGGTTGGAACGGAAACCGCGTCATCAACATTAGCGGGCTTGATACTGGGTACCATAAAACCAAAACCGGTATCGGAAGCATAGAGGTGGGCGGCGTTTGCGGTAAAAACCTTGCCGGTTCGCTCGATGGCAGCATTAGCGCCGAAGGGCAAACCCGCGACCACAACACTAGCACCAAGACAAACGCCGACCGCAATATGATCCCCTATTTTGTCGGATACTATGACAGCAACAAACCGTAAATGAGAGGCGGAAAATGAGCGGTATGAGTCAAGAAAAAAAACTATCCCAGGTGAAATCATCAGATGTAAAACGTCATCCCGGGTGGAATTTTGAGAAAAAGCTATTTGCGGGAAGTGTCGTACTCTTCACTATATCGTTCACGCTGCTGCTGGCCGCCATATATAGTACAGGCGAGCGCACCCGCGTGCCATTTGCCGGCGTAGAGCCAGGAAAACCCGTCTCGAGCGGTATTAGCACCACAACCATTACCAACATTCAGCGTAGCAACGGCAAAAAACCATTCACCGCCCCGAGAGGTTATGAGTATCTTATACTAACACTCACAGTTCGAAACAACAGTGAAGAACCATTTGATGCACTCCCAACCACCGATACATATGTGAAGACAAGCGAGGGACATGTTAGCTACGTTACCCCATACACGCTGGCGCAGCCATTTCACAGCGGGCAAATCCTTCCTGGCGAGTCAACCGCAGGCGAACTGAGTTATCTTGTGCCAAAAAACTCCGCGTATAAATTCTACGTCGAGTCTGGCTGGACGGGGGGAGTTGTGTCGTTTATGATACAATCAGATAAACACAAGCGAGACGCAAACTAATGGATTATACTCCAGTCGTAGTCGAATTTGACACACCGCCCATAAGCTCTGGCGGCGGCTCACGCAACAAGCTAAGACTGCCTCATTTTAGTACGAGTGGCACGAAAATCATGATTGCAATCGTGTCAACAGTCATGATTGTCAGCATGATCACATTTGCCGTATTTACCGTGCAAAGCAACAACGCTGAGTTTAGCAAAAAGCACGGACTAGACATCAACACGCCCCAGCTCACCGGCACCGAAAAAAGCTCAGCGTCCCTACCCGGCGGTGGAGTTGCCGTTGGCATCGGTGGAACTACGGGTAAAAACGCACCCGTAATAACTCTCACCGCCGAGCCGGCTTCTGTCGTGAAGGGCGAAAAAAGCACCTTGAAGTGGAGCGTTACAAACAACCCATCATCTTGTACTGCAAGCGACGATTGGGGAGGGGAGAAGGCACTGGCAGGGGGGCAAGAGGCCACTGCCGCACTTACCAACGTCCAAAACTACTTATTTACGCTTACATGTAAGACCGCCGAAGGAACCGGTTTTAAGACTGTCGCGGTCAGCGTTTCTGCGCCAAACACGACTCTGCCGGGGAGCAATTCCTCCGCACCTAGTGGCGTCCCGGCTGTCAATATCGCCGCAAAGCCGAATATTATGTACGCCGGCGACAGCACGACAATAGTATGGGAGGCCACCAATAGCCCATCCAGCTGCACCGCCGGAGGTAACTGGAGTGGTACAAAACCAGGCTCCGGTAGCATAAACACCGGCGCACTTACTGCCGTCAAGACATATACCTACACACTGGTCTGCAAGAATGCTAGTGGCTCGAGTCAGACTGCCAGCGCACAGCTTACAGTCAAGCCATTACCGCCAAACAGTCCGGCCGTATACATCAGTAGTGATCGAACCGAACCGATTCTTCCGGGGACAAGCGTAAAACTCAGCTGGAGAACCGAAAACAATCCATCTAGCTGTACTGCAAGTGGTAATTGGTCGGGGGCAAAATCAGTGACTGGGGGCACCCAAACTATCACCGGTCTGACGACCATTAAAGAATATGTTTTTACAATTACTTGCAGCAATGAGACGGGCAGCATCACCGATTCTACAGCCGTACAGGTCATACCCAATCCACCGGCAGTATCTTTGACTTTAAATCCAGCATCAATTTATTCAGGCACAAGCTCAACTATTTCTTGGTCGGCCACCAATAGCCCCACAAGCTGCACTGCCACTAGTAGCAACGGGTCGTGGACGGGCGCAAAATCGGCGAGCGGTTCGGCTAGCACAGGTACTATGGCAGCCGGTGGGTATATCTACAGCCTCAGCTGCACCAATGCAGGCGGAACCGGGTATGCGAATAATATTGCACTCACGGTGACAACTATGCCAAAACCTGTCGTAAACATCAGTGCTAACCCTATTTCGGTGACTTCTGGCGGTAG
>JAKPIL010000082.1 GCA_029549845.1 bacterium | reverse complement strand
AGCGAAGGTTCGGCGGATTTGGCGGTTACGGCCTTCGTGCATGGTGATTTGGTAGGCGTGAATACCATGAATGATGGAGTATGAATCATGAATGGGTCTTTTGCCGCCTGCGGTAGTCATGTGAGGAGTGCTCTGGACGGTCTGCTTCTCTCTTGCCTCATGCCTCATGTCTCTTGACTCTAGCCTTGTGACTGCGAATTTGCTCAGTCCGTCTTCTAGGGTTACCCCGAAGTCGCTGATCATCTGCTGGTGGAGTGGCTGGAGTGGTTTGCTGAGTGTGATTTCGTAGACCTTGACCTTTTGCCGACTGGGGTGGGTGAGCTCGTTCGCGAGGGTGCCATCATCGGTAAGTAGCAGCAATCCAGAAGAGTCTTTATCGAGACGTCCAATAGGCTTTAGGTGGTGATACTCTGGCGGCAAGAGGTCGTATATGGTGGCGCTGCCCTGCCCGGCGCGTGAGCACACATAGCCCACGGGCTTGTTGAGCATGATGGTCGTGAGGGCGGCGCGGGGAGTCAGTTTCACCCCATCGAGGCAAACCACATCTGTTGGCTTCACCTGGGATCCAGACGTGGCTGTAGCGCCATCTATGGTAACGCGGCCGTTTACAACGGCAGTATCGGCACCGCGACGGCTAAGCGTAGTGCAACTGGCAATGTATTTATTGATTCTCACGCACGTATGGTAGCACTAAACGGGGGTGGCTTACAGGGCAATGCTGTTTGGGTCAACGCTCGGTTCGCTGGTAGCGGCGGGTTGTGCGGGTGCTGGAGCGGCGGCGTCACCACTGGCAACTATTCCTTCGGTGGGGCTCGGCTGAGCACCTTGCTCCTTAGCGACTTCTTTTGCGAGTAGATCATTGAGGTCAGGACCGTGGGAGATATCGTTTATGGGGGCAATCACCTTTTTACCGGCGACTTCAACCTGCTCTGAATCGGTGCTTGCTACTGGGGTGGACTCGGGTGTGGGCGGAGCGACATCTGGTACCACGCTCGCGCCGCTGAGGTCTGTGGGAGCGATGGACTCTGCGGGGACAACAGGTTCTGGAGGCATGGCAGGCTCTGTGGGAGCCAGAATGGCTGTATCTATGCCTGGAGCTGGTTCGCCGGGGACGGTTTGCTGGCTGGGGGGAAGTACTGGTGCTGCCGGTGCGCCCACCGCGGCGGTGAGCTCATTCATGGCGGCAGCGAGAGTTGCATCATTTTCGGCGACGGTTGGCTGGAGTGACCGCTCGGTAGCGGTCAGTATGGGTGTTATGACGGGAGGTGGCGTGCTGGGTAAGTTATTGGCAAAGGCGTTGATTTGATCTTCTATGACCGACGCCTCTCCGGCGACTGGCTGTGACGCGACGGGAACCTCAAGGTTCACGGCATCGGGGTTTACGGCGACCGGTGTTGGCGCATTTATGTCATCGGCGGGGCTGTATGGTGCGTCTTGCGGCGTGAAGGATGGCGCTACGGGGGGAGCTACTGCGGCAACCTGAGTCGGCGGCATGGTCGGTTCGGGAGCGGGCACGGCGGCGCTATCACTCGATAGCATGGGCGAGCCATGAGTTGTGATGAGCGGCTGGCTTACACTCGTGGCAGCAGGCGCAGGTGAGCTTAATGGGTCTGGGTCGGTCACCATGGCAACCACCGGCGCAGGGTCTGGAGCGGGTACTGCCTGAGCAACTGAGTCAAAAGGTGTGGGTGGCACTGGGTCGGCCACGACAGGTGCTGCGGCAAGTGGATCTACTGCCTCGACGCTTGGGAAGCTTGGTTCTGGCAGTGCCACTGCTGCGGGATCGTTCATGGTCGGTACGGCTGCTGCAACTACGCTTGGGTCTGCGACTGGGGCGACGGTGGCCGGGTTTACGGCTGGGGTATCCACTGCGGCAACTGGCTCTGGCGCTGCGGTGGTAGCTGGCTCGGGGTTTACAACAGTTGTTCCTGCCAGCAGGTCGCGGGCGGTATTGACGATATCCTCAAGAGTTACCTGGGATTTCACGAGGTATTTATCGGCACCGAGCTTGCCTGCGCGGGCTTGGTCTTCGGCCTGGCCGAGGGCGGTAAGCATGATAACTTTTGTATCCCGGAGCTCCGGGGTGTCGCGCAAGATGTCGAGCATCTCAAACCCACTTATGCGGGGCATCATGACATCTGAAATAATAAGGTCTGGACGTTGCTGCTTGGCGATAGATAGTGCCTCTTCGCCGTTTTGAGCGGCGATGATGTCATAGCCCTCGGCAGTTAATCGCGCTTGGTAGATTTCGCGTAAATTGTTGTCATCCTCGACGAGAAGTAGTTTTGCCACTGTTACTAGGCCTTTTTTCGCTTACGTTTATATTGCCAGTATATCATGCTGTTCCTGTTGTCGATACACCAGGAGCGACCGTTGCTGGAGTGACTTCGCCCGTGAGGGTGGTTATGTTCTCGCTTGCCATGAGCTGCTCAGCCTTTTGGGAGGTGAGTCGAGGAACATTTATGTAAAAGGTGCTGCCCTTTTGGAGTTCGCTTTCTACCCACAGTCTTCCTTGGTACAGTTCCACAATCTTGCGGCAAATGAACAGGCCAAGGCCGGTGCCACCAATGGTACGGGTGGCGCTGTTATCTACCCGGTAAAACTTCTGGAACAGGTGCGAAATGTCTTCTGGTGGAATGCCCTGCCCGGTATCCCGTACATAAATCTGCACGACTCCCTCATTGCCGGTGAGGCCAAGCGTCACCTTGCCCTCCTCGGTGTATTTGCAGGCGTTATCGAAGATGTTGGTGATGACTTCTCGCATGCGGTCGGGGTCAACCTGGGCGTAGTACAGTGGGCGCACTACTTTGCTCATGTCGCGGGCCTCGCCGGCCATGCCGCTGGCGTCTTTTATTTCTGAATTGCCAAAAAGGAACTCCATAAACAGCCCCTTCTTTTCGGCGGCAAAGCGGAGGTCTTGAGCGAGTTGCTCGAGGAAGGCACCCATTTCGGTGACTTTGGGGTGGTTGGTGAGGCGACCGTCTTCGGCTTTGGCACTTGTGAGGAGGTCCTGGAAGAGCTGCCCGAGGTGCTTGGTGCTGCTATGGGCTTTTTCTAGGTAGTCGCGGGCGCGGTTATCTATGGTGGCGACCTTTTCGTTCAGCGCCAGGCTGAGGTAGCCTTCTATGGCCGCAACAGGGGTGCGCATTTCGTGGCTGGCGGTGCTGATAAACTCGGCCCGCTGGTTTTCTTCGGCGCGTTCTTCGCTAATATCGCGGAAGATGGCCACAAGTCCGGTGACATGTTTTTCGCCGTCTAACAGTGGCGAAACGCTAAAGTTGGTGGCAAGCGCAGTGCCAGATTTGGTGGTAATGCTGACCGAATTGTCGCGGACGGGTTGAGCGGTGCTAAAGGCGCGCGCCAAGGGGGTTTGTTCGGCCGCAACGACCTCGCTTTTGCTACTGACAAATTTGAGCACCGAGTGCCAGTCAAGCCCCTCAGATTCTTCCCTGCTCCACCCGGTCACGTTGGACGCGCCTTGGTTAAAGTGGCGGATGATTTGCTGGTCATCTATGAGCACCACGCCGTCCTGGATGGCGCCCAGGATGATATCTGATTTAGCCTTTTCGTCACGTAGCGAATTTGCGAGACTACCGGTGGCGGCCGCCCCTGTACCCTTACGGTGGGTCGTGACCCACCAGACAGCCACGCCGAGCAGCGCTACTATTACCGCCCCACCACCGATAATGAGATATTGATCCATATATTGCTTATGTATAGTATCTGTTTTTCCCTCAAGAAAAGCAAGGTATTTGCCGTCGTCCATCTGGACGAAGACCGCCAGATATGGTAACCTGTTGAAGCTAAATTGGTAATTGTGAAATGATAATTGCTAATTGGAGCGCATATGCGCGACAAGGCCCCATCTTCTAACGGTTAGGAAATCGGGTTCTCATCCCGGCAATAGGAGTTCGATTCTCCTTGGGGTCACCAAAGTAAAACGCTCACCGAAAGGTGGGCGCTTTACTTTGGCCACTTCAGGCAGAGTTGAACTCCGGAAAGAGTGAGCAACGCGAACGAGGAGTTCGATAACAGGCTAGCTCTCGCAGGAGCTCGCTCCGAGAAAGCTAGCGGATATACAAAGTATTCTCCTTGGGGTCACCACTAAAAAACACTCACCTTGCGTGGGTGTTTTTTAGTGGTCGCTGAGCACGAGTCGGACTCTTATTGCGAGCGAACGAAGTGAGTGGTAAAGGAGTTCGATAACAGGCTAGCTCTCGCAGGAGCTCGCTCCGAGAAAGCGAGCGGATATACAAAGTATTCTTCGGGGTCACAACAATTGTCCCGAAAGGTAAAGGCACCACAGTGCAGCCTGAAAACAATAGATGAAGCATTCTGTTTTTCATTGTGCTATTGCTTGCAAATTCTTTGAGACAACTGCGATAATTGGCTCATGGCAGGAAATACAGTATTTTGGCTGGTTATATGGGGATGGGGAAGTCTACTGTTGGGCTGAAGGCTGCGGAACTCTTGGCGTTGATTATTTTACCATGTCTGCGTGCTAATATATAAGTGAAAGGAACGCGAATTTGAAGAAATACTATAGCGGTGGTATAATATAGTTATGGAAGCATTGCAAAAAGAGTTCGACTTCTACAAAGCTCACCAATCTGAGCTTGTAAAGGAACACGACGGCAAATACTTGGTCATAAAAGACCAGGCTGTCATTGGTGTTTACGGAACTCGTGAAGAAGCAATCCAAGAGACGGTAAAAGAACACGCGCTAGGTACTTTCCTGGTTCAATATGTTCAATCCGGCGAAAGTAATTACACGCAAACATTTCACTCGCGTGTAGCGCTTAATGCCTGAAATTAAATCTTTCACCTTTTCTTCTGAAGGAACCATGCGGGAACTACCTTGCGATGTTTCCGTACTTGCTGCAGATGTCACAAACCCAGAAGAAGGCAAAAAAGCCGTTAAGGCGCGTGGCATATGGGATACGGGCGCAAGTGGTTCTGCTATCACCGCTGAGATTGCTAATGCTCTTGGGCTAAAGCCAGTTTCAATGGTTGATGTACACACTGCAGGTGGCGTCAAACCATCAAATGTTTATATCGTAGACTTACTTCTGCCTAACGACATAATGATTACCAATGTTGAGGTAACTGAGGCTGACATGACAACTCAGGGTGTCTTAATTGGGATGGATGTAATAACGCTGGGTGATTTTGCACTCACAAATCTTGGAGGCAAGACAAGGTTTACCTTCAGCATTCCGTCAACGCGAGTTATTGACTTTGTGCAGGAGGGCCAGGAGTTCAAGCGCCGCGCCGCCATGGGTCAACACGGGGGTCAAAAGAACAAGGCAAAGCGTAAGACAGAAAAACAGAACAAAAAGGCTGGCAGAAAAAAGCGTTAGCTTGCTTTACTTGCTTCAATGGGATAACTGTCCCATGCATATAATGAATCTATCGCTCAGAACCTGCCTTACTTGTGGTATGGGAGGTGGGCGTTGATGGTGCTGGCGCGGTACAGGGCTTCTAGGGTGACGACCATGGCGAGGTCATGAGGGAGCGTGAGGCAGCCGAGTGACCACTGGTAGTCAGCGGCGTTTCGTACCGCTTGCGGCAGACCCTCTGGTCCGCCGATGATAAAGCTCACTTCTCTGCTCTCTAGCTCGCGCGTGCGCAAGAAATCGGCCAACTTCTCACTCGTATATTCCACCCCATTTATTTCGAGCACAACTGTTGTTGTGCCCTGAATTTCACCCAGGATGTGTTTTGTGTCGTCTGCGTACTTATCGGCCAGGTGTGACACACGTACCTGGTGCAGCCTTTGTAGCCGCCCAATATATTCATCCCAGCCAGACTTTGCATACGCTAGCCTAGGCTTCCCGATGGTCAATATATGAATCTTCACAACCAATCACTGTAAAGCATCTTGCTGTATCTGCATAACGCTGCAGCTTTCATTCTAGTTTCGGATGCTATAGCATGGAGAACTAGAATGGCTGACAGGGAGACAACGGCAAAGGTAGTAGACGAAGTGATTGTGTTCGTGGCGACTTCTGCTGCGATGGCTACGGCGATGGTACTGCCGAATATTCTGATTGGGCTCGACAAGCCCCTCAAGCTATTGTACCGAAAAATGGATAAACGTGACCGTGACCGCGAGGCGCGGCGGATAGTCTACAACATGAAGGCTCGGGGATATCTTATCGGCTCGTATAATCACGGTTTGCAGCTGACCGATAAGGCTCGACGGCGTCTTGAGCGGATTACACTCAATAATCTACAGATTGAACCAACCCGTGTATGGGATCGTATATGGCGGATTACGCTTTACGACATACCAGAAGATTATAAATCTGCACGAAATGCTTTGCATGATCGCCTTCGCGCAGTCGGTTGTTTCCAGCTGCAGCGTAGTGTGTGGATTACGCCGTTTCCGTGCCGTGATATCGTGGAGACCATCTCCAGCCAGTATGGCGTCGATAAATATGTCACCTACTTCGAGGCAACTCATCTCGATAATGAAGCCGTCATGTTGCGTCTCTTCGCCAAAAAATACCCCGCCACAAAATTCTAGTTCTAGATGCTATAGCATGGAGAACTAGAATGGGGTGAAGGTAAAAAAAAGGGGGCTAGAGGTGGATGATTCCGAGGTTGTGGGCGACGGTTACGGTGCTAGGGGAAAAGTACTCGTGGGCGGCTTTTGCGGCGCCGGGGAGGGCTTCGCGGGCGTAATCATCTATGACGATAGTGCTATCCTTTTGCATATGCGGGAGTACCAAGCGGAGTGAATCGCGG
>JAKPIL010000067.1 GCA_029549845.1 bacterium | reverse complement strand
CTGATGCTCGGCGCGCGCGATGTGGCGTTCCCAACCCTGAACTCCATTAGTTTATATTTGTACCTCGCTGGTGTTGTGCTGGTGAACCTTTCGCTAGTGTACGGTGAGTTTGGTGCGGTGGGGTGGCTTGCCTATCCGCCGCTGAGCGAGCTTGCCTATAGTCCAGGACCGGGTGTGGACTACTGGTTGTGGTCAATCCAGGTAGCGGGGGTAGGTACAACCCTAAGCGGTATAAACTTTATTGTTACCATCCTCAAAAACCGTGCCAAGGGTATGACGCTTATGAAGATGCCTATTTTTGCCTGGAGCGTGCTAGGGGCCATGATGCTCGTGGTGGTCGTCTTCCCGATTTTGACAGCGACTCTGTTCATGCTGTCACTCGACCGCACCATGGGCATGCACTACTTTACGGCCGATCTTGGCGGTAACCCCATGATGTATATAAACCTCATCTGGGCATGGGGACACCCCGAGGTTTATATATTGGTGCTCCCGGCGTTTGGTATGTACAGTGAAATTGTTGCAACGCTCAGTCGCAAACGTATATTTGGCTATACCAGTATGGTGTGGGCGCTTATGTGTATAACGGTGCTGTCTTTCCTGGTCTGGGCGCATCACTTCTTTACCATGGGCGCGGGCGGCAGCGTGAATGCGTTCTTTGGTATCATGACTATGATTATTGCTATACCAACAGGAGCGAAGGTATTTAATTGGTTGTTTACGATGTATAAAGGTCGCATAGAGTTCATGACGCCCATGTGGTGGTTTATGGCGTTTGCCACGACCTTTCTCATTGGTGGGGCGACAGGGGTAATCCTGGCTGTGCCGGCCATAGATTTCCAGGTGCACAATAGCTTGTTTTTGGTCGCGCATTTCCACAATACAATCATCAGCGGGGTCGTGTTTGGCTATCTGGGCGGCTTGGCGTACTGGTTCCCTAAAATTTTTGGGTTCAAACTGCACGAACGCCTGGGTAAGGCGGCAGTGACCTGCTGGGTGGTGGGCTTCCTGGTGACGTTTATCCCTATTTACATACTTGGGTTTATGGGAGCAACGCGTCGACTCGACCATTACGACCCAAGCCTGGGATGGCAGTCGCTCTTTGTGGTCTCTGGCATTGGCACGGCTATCATTGGGCTCGGCGTGGTATTCCAGCTGCTGCAGCTTGGTTATAGCATTAGAAAGCGCAAAGAACTTCGGGATAGTACCGGTGACCCGTGGGATGGTCGAACGCTTGAGTGGTCTGTCCCCTCACCCGCTCCGCACTACAACTTTGCGCGGTTACCGGTAGCGGCCGACCGTGACGCATTCTGGGAAGCAAAACAGGCCAAGCGGTCGCTGTACAGCGGGGCATACACCGCATTTGAGCTGCCGCGCAACACAGGTATGGGTGTGTGGATAGGTGCATTTGCCTGTTTGTTCGCATTTGCGGTGATTTGGCACTTGTGGTGGCTCATGGTGCTTGCTTTTGTGGGTATTGTGGTGACTTTGGTGCGCCGGACCTTCGACGAAGATCTTGAATACACAGTATCAGCAGCAGAAGCGAAACGACTCGACAACGCAGCACTGAAAGGAACCAAACGATGAGCGCTACCACTGGCGTAGAGACCGAAGGCAAACTGGCCTTTTGGATCTACCTTATGACCGACTGTATATTGTTTGCAAGCCTGTTCGCGACATTTATGGTGCTGCGCGGCGCTACGGCTGGTGGCCCCGACGGCAAGGAAATCTTTGAACTGCCCTTTGTATTTGCAGAAACAATGGTGCTCCTTCTGAGCAGTCTTGCGAGCGGTTTTGCGCTGCTTGCGGCCCATGCCGGCAGTAAAGTCGCTACGCTCCGCTGGCTGGCCGTTACCGGTCTACTGGGCGCGGTTTTTCTGGGTATGGAGCTCTATGAGTTCAATGCGCTCGTTGCCGAGGGGCATAGCTGGACCAAAAGCGCGTTTCTTTCGTCATATTTTGGGCTGGTGGGGACGCACGGATTACACATATTTGCGGGCCTTGTATGGCTGGCTGGGACGTGGCTGTATATATTCAAACGTGGGCTGAAGGGCCGTCTTATGAGCAGGCTTACCATGTTTACGATGTTCTGGCATTTCCTTGATATTGTTTGGATAGGTATATTTACAATCGTCTATCTACTGGGGGTTCTCTAATGAAGGTATCGAAACACATTCAGCCGCTGCCAAACTTTCGCGAGGCCAGCAAAGAAACCTACCTGGCCGGGTTTGCATTTTCGGTTGTACTTACCATGTCGTCGTTTGCGCTTGTCTGGGCGTACCGTGCGGCCGAAGATATTGTGTTTAGTCGGGGGTTGCTGATTGGTCTGCTTGCAGTTGCAGCGACCGCGCAGATACTGGTGCAGGTTCTGTTTTTCCTGCATGTTTCATCGCAGCGAACGGTACGAATGAGCCTCTACGCGGGTATATTTACCGTATTTGTCGTGCTATGTCTGGTTGTTGGCTCTATTTGGATTATGCAGAATCTGGATTACAACATGATGCCCCGTGACATGACGGAAATGGTTAAGCACGATGAGGGTATAGCTCAGTAGTGAAAGTGAAGGACTTTGTTTTTGTCGCGAAGCCCGGGATTGTGTTTGGTAATGTCTTTGCTGGAGTCGGCGGTTTCTTCATAGGCTCGCCAGATTCCGTGAACCGGCCTGCACTCTTTGGACTAATAATTGGTATGACGGCAATCATTGCGGCTTCTTGCGTGGTAAATAACTATCT
>JAKPIL010000063.1 GCA_029549845.1 bacterium | reverse complement strand
TTGCCATGGACTGTTGCGGCGACACGCCACTTTTGATGGCAAAGTTCTCGGCCGGCAGGCCAAAGGCGTCCCAGCCCACCGGGTGGTAACTTTCGTAACCCTGCTGACGTTTGTAGCGAGCCATCACGTCTGAAATGGTGTAGTTCATGGCGTGACCGATGTGTATACCCGCCCCACTGGGGTAGTTAAACATACTCATGGCGATGTATTTGGGCTTATCGGTGCGTAAGTCTGCCCGGTAGACTTGCGTTTCGTCCCACACCTTCTGCCACTTTGGCTCAATTTCTTTCGGATTATAACGTTTCATAGAATTCTAGTATAACAGGGAGCGGCGTACTTTTTTAGCATCATCGCAAAAATGGATTATACAATACAAAAAATTGCTTATATACAAAATCTATTGTATAATGTATGTATTATGATTAGCCCCGAAGTAGCACGTGTTGTCGATGAAGCCAGTCAGGTCATACTTGCTCGCGTTCCTGGTACTCCTTGTTCTCCAGAGTACACAGTCAGGGATTTGGCAAGCGCAATATATATCGTACACGGAGATGAACCGGCGATAGATTTTGCCAAAAAGCAGATTGGAACTTTTGGCCTCCCTCCTTCTGATCGATTTACCGTGTTGACTGGTTTGGTTAAAAATGGCTCAGAACGAGCCATACCTGAAGCTCGTAAAGCTATTGGGCTAGCCAGTGAAAGTGTGCCATTTGTCGAGGCAATAGGCGCCCTCAGTATAGGCAGCCTTCATACTGCCGAAAGACTTGTAGCACTGGCCGTTGCTGGCGACAAGGGCAGTATAGACTTCGCCAGAAGAATGACTGACACGGCATTTCCTACAGAAAAGACTGCGCTTTTTGCCGACTTGTATATGGCAGGTGACGCTGAGTCCCGAGATCTTACGATCGCCGCAGGTCAAGGCGCAAAAGAATACTGTGAGAAGACGGGCGACATGCATTACGATCGATCAGTAGCTGCACTTGCAAAAGCCGGCATATTTGCAGCCAGCACTGGTGATAAAGAAGGCGCTGTACGCTTTCTAAAAGCCCTGGCAGAAGAGCCCCAGGCTGCGGACATACTTGCTGCATTATACGTACATGGTAATACAGAATTCGAGCCTTCACTTATTGATGCCTTTAATAAAGCAGCTCCATGGAAACAAACAGCTCTGATGAATTCTCTTGCACAGGGCGGCAACCGGCAAGCCAGAGACATCATAAAAAGGGAGTGTTTGCCAAGGCGTGTTCCAAGGTTACCACAGCAACATGATGCAACAAGTACGCTAACCGGGCTACGTCTATTACACAAGCTTGGTGACAAAAAAGCCGCACCCCGTGTCATGGAGATTGTACGCCAGTTTGATGATCCACGGCATTTTTTACTAAGCTTAGGCGCAGTTGGACTGCACGGCGAGCATCTTGAACTCGCAGAAAGAGCTTTTGCGCGAAACCCAACACCTTCTTCTGCCTGGGATGTGTACGAGGCATATCATACGCCAGAAAGCTGGGAAGTAGCGTTCGAGATGTACCTGAAAGATGGCAGAACAGATGCTTTGAGTCTTTCATCAGATGTGCTGCGTTTCGCACGCGACATGAAATCTGATTCACCTTATCCCGTTATATAACGTCTAACGTCGTTGTTTATAAAAAGCTAACACCTTTTGCGCTAGCCAAATTAAAACAAATCAAAGCCGTGGCTTCCTAGAACTGTTTGAGGAAGTTTGTGTCGAAGGTGGTGGTGAGTGTGGTGCGTGCGGCGTGACGTTCCAGCGCAAGTGCAACGAGCCGTTCAACCAGCGAAACTTTACTCACGCCGGCGTGTGCCCAGTTGTGTGCATAGAGGCTACCGGGGAGTGGATTTACTTCGTTGAAATAGATTTTTTTAGCCTTGCTATCTATGAGCATATCTACTCGGGCAATACCGCTACACCCAAGCGTACGGTAGACCGCAAGGCCGACACGGATGGCTTCATCATACACTGCGCCCGGAAGTTCGGCTGGGATTTGGCTGTACCCCTGCGATCCTGAGACACCCTTGCCACTTTTAGCTCCGCCCTTGCCCTTTTTACCGCCGTGCATGTACTTTGTGTCGAAGTCAAAGAAGTCCTCGGCGCGTGCAAGCGGGCGTTCCAGCAAGGCCGGCGTAAGATCTTCACTACCCATGATGGGGAGCGTCACTTCTATGAGGTTGCCTACGGCTTCCTCCACGATAATTTTATCGTCATAGTGAGCCGCGACCTCAATGGCGTTTGTAAGCTCTGCCTTGTTTGTAACGCGCGTAATGCCGATGCTGGAGCCTAAGTGCGCTGGCTTTACGAACAGCGGATACGTAAGCCCTTCGCATTGTTTTTGGATAGCCTTTGGGTCAAGCTCAAACGTCGTTTTCATGAACCATATTCCCTTTGTAACGGGTAAGCCTTCGGCGTACACCAGCTGTTTGGCGAGGACTTTATCCATAGCTACCGCCGAGGCTGCAACCCCGCACCCCACATATGGCACGCCGGCCATCTCGAACACGCCCATCAAATCACCATCCTCACCATGCGTACCGTGCATGGCCGGAAAGGCTACATCTACCTGGATTTCTTTGCGCCCAACCCGAGCGGGCACAAGCAGCTTCATCCCATTGCCACATATTACCCCTGTTGGTTTCACCCGGGATAAGAAATCTGCAAGCTGGGATGATTGATACAGGGCAATGTTTTTTAGTTTTTCGCTTACATACCAGCGGCCGTCTTTGGCGATGTAGACCGGAATAACTCGGTATTTTTTGGTCAGTTCAAGCGGCGTAATGATGCTGGTGAGTGCCGTGATGATAGACACATCGTGTTCGGCGGACTGGCCACCAAAAAAGACTGCGATAGTTTGCATGCTACGTATTATACCTTGTCATCACGCGTAATTATCCGTCCAGTCGTTTTGCATGAGCACTATGTCGCCGCTGGCAACAAAACTATCGAGGTTGGTGTAGAAATGAAGCGGGTCATCTTGAACTATTATTTCCCCACCGTACCCGGCGCCGTGCAAGCCGGCCTGAATGTGCTTGGTCACTGAGTTTTGCATAAGTACAACCACGTCTGGTTTGGCGGCGGCGATAAGAGCGCCAACTTCCTGGTGGATGGCGGCCGTTTCTTTGCCCTGGTCTACCAAACCAGGGGTGACGTATATCTTGCGTTTGGCCTTGAGGGTCGCAAGGAGTTCAGTGCCAGCGCGAATGCCTTCGAGATTACCGTTATATGTGTCGTCTATAACCGTTGCGCCACCGATGGCATATGGCTGCATGCGGTGCTCGAACGGCTTCGTCTTGGCTACACCCTTTGCAACTTGTGCCTCAGTTAGCCCAAGCTGCAGCGAAAATGCTGCCACAAATGCAAGCGGCCCGACTGTGTGCAAACCAGTGAGGCCACTTTTCAATTTCAGCCGCCTCTTGCCTTTTACAAGCTCAAATGTCGTTCCGTCTACGCCGGTTTCTACCTTTTGGACGTGCCAACCAAGAGTTGTTGTGCGGCTATATATGCGAAAATCTGGCCGCAAAAAGTCATGCACGGCATCGGGCTCGGCATTCACATAAACCTGCCCTGTCGGAACGTAACTCGCCAGTGAAAATATGTCCTTTCCAGCGGCCTCAAGCGTTTTGTACTGGTCGAGATGCGCTGGTGCCAAGCCGGTGATGACCGCGTGCGTTGGCTGCACGACACGGCTAAACAGCGCAACATCTCCAGGGCGACCTTCTCCAAACTCGACGATAACTATCTTTTCGTCACCACTCAGACTGCGTGCAAATCGAGCATGAGAGCTGACGACGTTCATATTTGCCGGTGTGGCGGCCACTTTTTTTCCTTCACTCAAAACAGTGAGGAGCAGTTCTTTCATGGTGGTCTTGCCATAGCTCCCTGCAATAGCAATGCGTAGCCCAAGGTGATTGTGAAAAATCTGTTGTGCTGTGATGGCCTGACGGGCCTCGCGCGGGCGAATAAACAGCACCTGACCACAAGCAATGCCTATCGCCAGCACATGCGCCCCAACCACCGGATACGAAACCATCACCGCCAGTCCATAGAAAACTACTTCCGGCAGTTGCCCTTGTATGCCGGCGTACACGAGTAGCAGCCCAAGCACGAGCTGCGCCGCCATGCCAAGGCCAACGAGTATGCGCAGTACACGGGCAATCCTGGTCAGGTCGAGCGTGCGGCGGTACATGATTCGGCTAAAATCTTGCGTACGCCAGAACCAGCGTAAGAACGGCTGCGGCCGGTACTCAACGTTCTGGAGCATATATACG
>JAKPIL010000059.1 GCA_029549845.1 bacterium | reverse complement strand
GGTGGAGTTAACAGCCAGATCCGTGCCAGACTCAAGCAGCACCGGGGTATGCCAAACGAACACCAAAGGGTACTTGTTGATTGGTATCTGTATGCCCGAACCGAGGAGCAAAAAGCTCCACGATTTTGCCTATAGCCCTGAATATACTCTACAAGCTCTTTCTCAGCAACTGTCATGAAAAATATGGGGTGGTGGTGCCAGATGGTACAATAGCCGTATGAAAGAACTCAACGGAAGTGAATTAGCAGGATTTATTAAAGAACGGCAGGCCAAAGAAGTGCGGCGGCTCAAACAGTCACTGGGTGTGCAGCCCAAGCTGGCCATCGTGTACACGCTGGAGCACGGCCCAAGCCTCACCTACATGGGGATGAAGCGGCGCTACGGCGCAGATATAGGCGTCGAGGCAGATATACACTTTGTAGAGCAAGCCAAGGTGAGGGAGCTACTTGAGGAGCTCAATGCCGACACAAGCGTACACGGTATCATCGTGCAACTGCCGCTGGCAGATGCGAGCGAAACAGACGCCGTGGTGAATATGATTGCACCCGAAAAAGACGTGGATGGCCTGGGCGAAACAGCCCCATACACACCCGCAACGCCCATGGCCATATTGTGGCTTCTGGCGGGCTACAATGTAAACCTAGAAAAATCACGCATCGCCCTCGTTGGCCGCGGCAAGCTGGTCGGCGCGCCACTCATAGATATATTTACCAAAAGCGGTTACGATTTTGTGCTCATCCACAGCCAAACACCAAACACCAAAGAGCTGCTGCTGGAGGCTGATGTCATCATCACTGCGACCGGCCGAGCTGGGCTCATCACCTCAGATATGGTCAAACCAGGAGCAGTCGTGTGCGACGCTGGTGTCGCCGGTGAAAAGGGCAAAACGGTTGGCGATGTTGCCGATGACGTATATGAGCGCGATGACATAACCCTTACTCCCCGCAAGGGCGGTGTTGGTCCGCTTACCATCTGTGCGCTGTTCGAAAACACCATCCGCGCCGCAGAGGCTACGGCTGAAGCATCGGCCCGATAATCTCCCATATTTCACCCGGGATTTCGTGACTCATAACTGCCCGAAAATTATACATTTCATCGAGCTCAAATTCGTACATGCCGAGCTCTGGGTATTGCTCTTGGGCAAGTTGCATAGCTACTCGGGATTCACGGACTTCGCCGACACAGTCGAGCGGTTTGTCACCCTCTATCCCAAGAAGCTGTTTGTAAGTGGTCCGTAGAGCTGGGTCAAGTAGCAAGTTTTTGCCGCTAAAGAGTGCTTCTAGACGGCGGCGGTCGACAAAAGGGGTGAACACAAGGAATATAAAGGCACATTTCGCACACGTGCCGTCCCAGAACACATGGTCATTGCCGTGCCGAAACGCGGTATTGCAGGAGCTAAATACATCACGGTACGTATCAAAATGAGGCGCAAACAGCTCAGCTATACGCAGTTCGCTCAGAGGGCGCAGCAGGGAATAATAGCGCAGCGAGTCACCAAAGCTATGTTGCAGGAGCGCCTGATAGCCCCTCTCGAACTCCTGAGATTTTGAATACTGGTGATTTATGGCGATACCATTATAGACGAGCGTCGGCTCATTCGCTGACTGTTCGTTTGAAACCACATGGTCTCCTCGCCCGGTCAATATACACACCACTGTTCCGACGGCGGCGATGATGGCAGAAATAGGTACATGACCGTTATATGCGCCTTGCACATTGAGTGTTTTGAGCTGTGGGTCCCACTCGCGTTCTACGAAGTAGTGCGGTAGCCCAGTCCTTTCTACGAGCGGCGTGAGCTGCTGCCGATGGTTCAGGCTCCACGTTGCGATATCAAGCCCAGAATCTCGGAGGAGTTCAGCGCTCACCAGCGAGTCCTTGCCTCCACCAATACCTATCAAGAGCCCTTCGCCTTTGGATCGAGCAGTATCCAGGTGCTCAACATTGGCCAGAAAAGGCACATTTGAGCGAGGGTCAAGCCCGTTCACGTAGTAGAACTCACCAAGGCCACGCTGGTATGTTTTGCTAAGAAAAGCAGCGAGGGGTGCATCTAGAGTGCCTGCACGTACATCTATCTCAGGGGGAAGAAATGTCTTATAGTACGAAACGCCGGCTATGAAAAAGAGCTGCCGCAAGGCAACATCGAGTGCAGCAGGGTCAAAAGTAGTAAAGGGAAAATCGAACCGGTACGTTTCGGTAAAATGCAACGTATCGTCGAGGGCATACTGCAGCACAAGCGTACGTTCAGTCGGGTTAAACGCGTAATCCGAAAAGATGAATTTCTGGTATGTGCTCATAATGCATTTACCGTGTCACGGAAGAGATTGCCGCGTTCTTCAAAGTTTTTGAACATATCAAAGCTGGCAAAACCGGGCGAAAATACAACCGCGTCACCAGGCTGTACAGTATCTTGGATCGCAGAAACTATTTCAGACATATTTTTTGCGTCTACGATGCGGCAATTCGTGAATCCCGCTTCGGCACAAACAGTATACAGCCTTTGAGCGCTTGCTCCTATCAGTAGTACAATGCGCAGATCATCGGCATACTCTAGAAAAGTTTTCGGGACGTGATCAAGCGGAAGTCCTCTGTCGAGCCCTCCCATCACGAGAACTTTTTTGCTGGCAATGGCCTCTAGCGCGGCCAGGGCGGCATCGGGGGTGGAGGCAAATGAATCATTATAATACCGAACATTTTCTCGCTCGCGGACGAGTTCTAGACGATTCGGGAGACCAGTGAAGCTGGTGGCGACGCTTCGGATGGCGGCTACCGCGGCGCGAACTTGGGCGGGGGAAGCGGGGTTCAGTGCGTGCCAGGTAGCGGTCGCGGCGGCGCAGACGTTCTGCCAGTTGTGCTTGCCCAGGAGACGCAGCTCGTCTGTGGTGCAGATTTCCTCACCATCTATGGTTACCATGTTGCCATTGACCCACGCGCCAGGTGACTCGTAGTAAGGGATTTTCCGCCCGGCACCGTCGCCGGCAATAGCTTTTGAGATGTCGTTGTGAGCGTAGAATATGGCTATATCGGAGGAGTTTTGCTGCGCAAAGAGCCGAGTTTTGGCGGCGATATAATCGTCCATGTCGGTGTGCCAGTTAAGG
>JAKPIL010000054.1 GCA_029549845.1 bacterium | reverse complement strand
GTCACGAATCTCGCCCACCATGACAATATCTGGGTCAAGGCGAAGGATTGCCCGAAGCTTGTCAGCAAACGTGCCGTCGTTGCCACTTTCGGTCGACTTTACCGGAATCTGCGTAATACCCTCAAACTGGTATTCGACAGGGTCTTCAATGGTAATAATCTTGCGCTCATCGCTTGCAAGGCTGTTGAGCATAGAATACAGGGTGGTGGTTTTACCCGAGCCGGTTGGACCGACAACCATAACCAGCCCACTTGGCTTCGCGATGATGTCATCCACGACCGTACGCTGCTCTGGCAAAAGCCCCAGCCTATCTAGGTTGTACATGGCACGGTCCATGTTGAAGAGGCGCATCACCACATCCATACCGTGGATGGTCGGGACGGTTTCGAGGCGCACGTTTACATCTACTTCTGTGCCGTCGGCCATCATGACCTTTTGGGCTATGTGCCCCTGCTGGGCATAGTCGGCACTAGTGCTCACATTGCCAGCACTGGCAATAGCCGCAATCAGTACACGGTATTTATCTGGCTCAAGCTGCGCGACCGGATGCAGCACGCCGTCTATGCGCAGGCGAATACGGGCGTTGGCAACCTGGGTTTCGAGGTGAACGTCACTGGCGTTGAGTCGGTGCGCCTGGCTGACCAGATAGGCCAGCATGTCATCGGCACGCACTTGGCTGAGCATCTCAGAAACTTCGCTCACCATCTGCTGGCTACTGCCGCCTTCGATAGAAATATCCTGGTAGACAACCTGTTTTGGCGGGTCGTACAGGTCCATATACTCACGGTAGCCAGCTTCAGAAATGAGGCTGAAGGCAACCTTTTGGTCGGTGTAGTGCGCCGTGAGTGCGTTCATGGTCTGTTGCGAGGTCGTGGTCGTGATGCCAAAAAGGATATTACTGCGGTCGGCCTGCACGGGGATGATGCGGTATTGTCGCATCTGATCGTTCGTAAGGATATCGCGAAACAGCGACTTGTCCCGAACGAGCGAGGTGTTCGTGTAAGCAACGCGAAGCGTCTCGGCGCGCCTTTCGGTGGCCTGCTCCTCGTTGAAGCGTGCCTGTTCGTTATCTTCCATGCATATCCCCACTCATTGTAGCTCCATTATAACTGCTTATGGTCAGAGAAGAAAGTGCTGTTCACGGTATGAGTAACGGGTTACATCCGCTATACTCCACGGTAGTATGCGACACATAATACTGATTGCACATGACATGCGGAGCACGCACAATGTTGGGTCGCTTCTTCGAACGGCTGAATGCCTTGGCGTGCAAAAGGTGATTTTGAGCGGCTATACGCCGTACCCTCGCACGCCCGACGATGGCCGGCTGCCACATATAGTGGGTAAGCTTTCAGCGCAGATACATAAAACCGCTCTGGGCGCAGAAGATTTGGTGCCCTGGGAACATGTAAGTGATGTTACCGCTGAGCTGCGCGAACTCAAGGCTAAAGGGTATGCCATCGCCGCGCTCGAACAAAGCCCTCGCAGTACCGTTATTTCGTCTTGGACGCCTCCTGATAAGATAGCGGTTTTACTTGGACGAGAAATTGAAGGCATTGCGCCTGAGCTCCTTGCGCTCTGCGATACCATCCTTGAGATCCCTCAGTTTGGCCACAAAGAATCGCTGAATGTTGTACAAGCCGCAGCGATTGCTCTCTATCAAGCGCAATTTGCGCCATTCGTCTGAACGTGCTATAGTTTAGTCGTATAACCATACAATAAACATGACACTCACAAAAACAAAACCAAAGCGTTCTACAACGACGCACCGCAAGCGCACCGCGCAGCACCACCAGCGCAGTCATCATTACATGCGGCCGTATTGGCCGTACCTGCCCATCGTTGCCACCCTGCTTTTCGGACTACTGTTCAATACGTGGTTTGCGGGGCATCAGCGTACAGTCCTAGGCTATGCCACTGACATGAGTGCGTCGTCGCTACTAAGTGGCACAAACTCACAGCGAGCCACGAACGGGCTTGGCGCCTTTGCGCTCAACGGGCTGCTCAATCAAGCCGCTCAAAACAAAGCTAACGATATGGTTACCCGCGATTACTGGTCGCACAACACACCCGATGGCCAAGCACCGTGGACTTTCGTCGTAGCAGTCGGGTACAGTTACCAAACCGCTGGAGAGAACCTGGCGTACGGCTTCACAACCGCCTCAGATACAATCACAGGCTGGATGAATAGCCCAG
>JAKPIL010000052.1 GCA_029549845.1 bacterium | reverse complement strand
TCGAAAAAGAAAAGACGGCGATGCGTTTTTAGCTTGAGTTTAAGCTTAAAGCTTGGCGGTTTATTTCCGTTTGGTCGGTTTTACCGAAGCCTCACTGTCTAACCTCAAGCATCCGTACAATTCTACTCTTTATTACAGGGGCGGTCAAGCCGTTCGTGTAGTCATATTTGCAACACCCCCGCCCCTGACAAATTGACTTGTTTTTGTAAGATATATCACAATTATCGAGCCAACCTATGTCGTTCATTGTTATCGGCTGCGAGTAAAGTGTACCCGCGTCCGTGGTAAGGCTAAGTATATACTCCCCAGCGGCTAAGCCATCGAAGAAGAATACACCGCTATCTGAAAGGTATGGCTCGATCGAATAGGTAGCGATGACCGAGCCCGTTGCAACACCGCCTGAAGTGGCATAGAGGGTAACAAACTGTGCATTGAGCATACTTTCGCCAGGATCTTGTGAGCCAACATGTTTACTTCTTATTTTTGTTATAGTTGTGTCTATTTTTATCAACTAATCCATAGTTTACGTCGGGTTATACATAAACGCCGTAGCATCTTATGCTAGTTATCTTACAGCTAGATGATTCCTGGGTGCTATAATTTCGATTATGAAACGTAGCCAGTTACTTTTGCTTGTCTGTGGAGCTGCGATCCTTGCCGCAACGATATACGTATACTTTAAAAGTTCCTCGCCCGATACGAAGACATCTCAGCATAGTACTTCTACTGCGACCAGCCCAAGCGCGGCTACCCCAAATAAGAGCTCGGCAAAGAACCTTGCGGACTGCATCAAAAAAACCGAAGATTCTGAAGCACAACAAACAGTCATCGACCAAGCTGTGGCCGACTGCCGTCTCATGTTTAATAAGTAGTGCCCTTGCCTTTGAATGCTGCAAGAACTCTCCAGAGCAAAATCTTCATTTCATCTGGTGGGCGATGAGGGACTCGAACCTCCGACCTCGTCATTATCAGTGACGCGCTCTAACCAGCTGAGCTAATCGCCCACAGGTGAAATAAAAATTTGTTGTTAACTTGCTCTACTGTATACGATTATTCATGGTGGAGACGCTGTGCGGTAAGCACTGCGCCCCCATGAAACATTTTGAGATAAACTACGTTTTCTCAATGCGCCGCGCAAACAGAAACATTTGCTTGGGCTGCTCCTTTGCCTAAAACAAAGGAAACATTGTTTGGTGGAGTGACGGGGACTCGAACCCCGGACCCCCTGCTTGCAAAGCAGGTGCTCTAGCCAACTGAGCTATCACCCCTCATCCAAACTACTGCAGTATATTACCCGAATATCCCCTTAAAAACAAGCATGGTGCTGGTATAATTATGCATATGAGCATAGGAATAACACTAGCCATAGACGAAGACATACCAGATATTGAGCTTCTGCTTTCGCACGGCATACGAAGTAAAATGAATCACGGCGATCTCGCCTGGGGAGCAACCGCGACTGATGAGGGGGAGCTGGAAGCAATCATCGCGGCCGGCAACATGTACGTGGCATATAGCGAAGAGGATATTGTTGCTGTGTTTATGCTGTTTTGGGATGACCCTGCCCGCTGGGGGCAGCAGCAGCCTGTCGCGGGTTACCTGCACCGCTTTGTTGTTGCACCCGGGCTGCGTGGCCAGCATGTTGGCGAGCAGATTATTGGCCTCATGTGCGAGGAAATCGCCAAGCACGGCCGGCAGTACCTTCGCCTCACTTGCCCTAGCAGCAATAAAAAACTCCAGGAATACCACCTAAAAAATGGCTTCACCCGCGCCGACCACAATGCCAGTCCCGCCCACCTTAGCGAACCCGTCGCCTTCTTCGAACGCCCCGTTACGGGCGAGCTGGCAAAGGTAGCTCAAACATCCGCAAAGAAATCATTCGCCCAAAAACTCCGCAGCGTCCGCTTCGGTCAGCGCTACGAGTAAACGTACAAATAAAAAAGAAGCCCTCTCGCAAAAGTTGGGCTCCTTTGTAATTCAGATTTGCAGTGCAGGACTGTTAAAAACTGAATAGTGCAATCAACGTTGTTATCACATAGGTTCAGACACTGAATGTGTCGTCCGACTTGCGCCGGAAATTGGATTGTCAGTACTGATTTACAATCCATCGACATCGACCTAACTCTGCATTGATTACTCGTTTGCAGGTTAGTTTCTCCCTAGAAAGGAGGTAATCCATCCGCACGTTCCCGTACGGATACCTTGTTACGACTTAACCCCAATCATCCCCCCTACCTTAGGGCTGCGCGAAGGCAACACGTCAGGTATTGGTGACTTTCATGGTTTGACGGGCGGTGTGTACAAGACCCGGGAACGTATTCACGGTAATGTGCTGACTTACCGTTACTAGCGATTCCGACTTCATGCAGGCGAGTTTCAGCCTACAATCCGAACTGAGACCGGCTTTGATGGGATTTGCTCCCCCTCGCGGGTTGGCTGCCCTTTGTACCGGCCATTGTAGCGTGTTTGTAGCCCAAGACGTAAGGGAAATACTGA
>JAKPIL010000046.1 GCA_029549845.1 bacterium | reverse complement strand
GTTGGTATCAATGAAGAGATCATTAAACGATACATTGAAAACCAAGGCCAAGCCGACGAAGGGCAAAACAACGTATCGTTGTTTTGAGTCAGTGAATACCCCGACCGTCAGGTCGTGGGAAGTTTATTAGCGGTGATTATTTCACACCGTTCAGTTCGGCAACGTGTTACTGGGATTCAGCACTACCTTGAGCGTTTTATGGGAGGCATTCTCATACTACTTGGCATAAAGGTTGCTCTAGAGAAGCACAAATAACACATCTTTTACTATTATGGACCTGTTTCGTACTTTGAACTCATGGGCATTGCTTGAGATAGTATTGCAATGGTACTGTACCTATGATACAGTACATATCATCAAACTATAGTAAGGAGAAAGCCAAGATGAACAAAACAATTGATACCGCGCAAGCAGCCAAGCGATCTCTGTTACGGTACGCAGCGGTTTTAGTTGGTATGTGTATGTTTCTGCAGGTATTCATAGCTGTGCGCGGCAATCACATTGACCTGCTTAGCCAGGTGCTGCTTGGGGTAGTCGCATTGTATTATGTCTGGTACCATTACCGCGCAAAAACACTGCTGAGTAAGGTTCGCTTCGGACGTCTTGTGGCGCATCTTGTCGGTTTTCTTGTCGTCAATCTTAGCTATCATATTCACGGGTACTTCTTACTTATATCGAATAGTGCAGCCATCAGAGGAGATGAGCATTTTTGGATTGATACGGGCTGGTTTGGCGTGCTTTTTGCCATGAGCATGTTTTGGGGGCTGGGCTTGGCTGTCCATACCATCGCGTCGATTGCGAATAGAGGCTTCGAGGAACTTCCTAAGGCATAGGTATGGATGAAGCATCGCAAGAACTCGTAGACGAACAAGTCTACAACTGGGTGGAGATGCACAAAAAAAGTGCTTTGAGCTTTCTAGTGTTACTCTGTCTAGAAAAAAACACTCTGTGGTCGAAAGAAATAGAGGAGTGCATACACCACCGCACTGGCTGGAATATTACTGAGCGAGGGTTGTACAGAGTTTTGCATCGGCTACAAAAACAAGGAAGCATAGAGTTTATGGCAACCCCTGCTGTAAGGACTGGTGCCGAGCGCAAAATGTACACCATCACAGCGGAAGGCAGTGCGCTGCTCGAGGCTATGAAACAGTCTTTGCGGTATATCTGTGAGTTGCGACAGTGAGTGCTCTGTCATTCTTAGCCATTTTTGTACGTGGTGCTTCGATTTTACTCGGTATTACTACTTTGCCTCTGAAGATTTCGCCTGGGATTTTTCACTCGTGACTCTTGACTCATGCCTCTTGACTCTGCTGCGAAGCAGCTTCGTACGGATTTTAGGGTCTTTTAGGGCGTGGTATATGGTAGGGAGGAGGGTGATGGCAATAACCCCGAGCAGAACTGGCTCAATCAGCTTCTCTATACCCGGAATACGGCTTCCCACGTAGTACCCAAGGAGCGTAATAAGGGATGCCCACACAATATCGCCTATGGCATCGTACACGACAAACTGTTTGTAGTTCATCTTACCGGCACCAGCCGTAACAGGGGCAAAGCTGCGGATAACAGGGATGAAATGGGCTATGAGCATGGTTTTTGTGCCGTATTTTTCGTAAAACTTCTCGGCTTTTAGGATGAGATCTTTGCGGAAAATAAGACTATCTTCTTTCTTGAAGATACGTGGGCCCAGATGCTTCCCTATGTGGTAGCCAGTGTTGTCGCCTAGTATGGCCGCTCCGGCTATAACCGCTATGGTGACCCATATGGGCAGTACGCCCGCTGCTGCAAGGATGCCCGCGCTAAAGAGCAGTGTATCGCCAGGGAAAAAGAACCCCACCATCATACCGCTTTCAGCGAAAATAATGAGAAACAACATGGGCAGCCCGCCCGTCCGGACGATTTCTATAAAATCTGGCATAGGCACTATTGTACAGGAACGAATGCGAAATTTCCCGCACTCTGCTCTGCATTCGCCATATGCCGCTCTCTGTGGTACAATGGCTAGCTGAAACTAAGGAGAAACATATGTCGGATTCTATTACATTACTAGTAGAGCCGCGCGACACACTTGGCAAGGGTGTAAAGCGGCTGCGTAAAACAGGGATTGTACCTGCGGTTATTCATGATCATGGCAAGGACTCAATTCACATTCAGGCCGAATACCAGGCGCTTGTGAAAGTATTTCACCAGGCTGGTCGCCATCACCCCGTAGAACTAACCGTTGGTGGCAAGAAATACACGGCGCTTATCCGTAGCGCGAGCTTTGACCCACGCCTCGGGACGGTCACGCATGTTGTTTTCAACGCTGTAAGCGCCAACCAAAAGGTTGATGCCGAGATACCGGTTGTTGCACGCTACGCCGAAGGCAACGACGCGAGCCCAGCAGAGCGCGCAGGGCTGATTGTGCTGTCACAGCTTGAAGAAGTTGAAGTCAAGGCTCTGCCAAAGGACCTTCCAGACCAGTTGTATTACGATGCCGAAAAGCTTGTTGAAGTTGGTGACCATGTCACGGTAGCCGACCTAGACGTACCAGCAGGTGTAGTGGTAGAAACCGATGCTGCTCATGCGCTCGCAACTGTCTTTGAGCCAAGCGCACTTGCCGCTGCTAATGACGAAGCCGGTGGTGACGCCGAAGAAGCCGCTCCAGCAGCCGAACCCGCCGAGGGCGAATCCCCAGCCACCCAACCAGCAGCAGATACTGCAGAATAAAAGCTAGCGGCACGCTTGAATTGATTTATATGCATAATTATGCTATAGTCTAATACTATGCGTTCCTGCAGTTATCTTGTCGCGCCTATTGCAGCTTCGCTGTTACTCATGCCTTCAGTGTCTGAAGGGGCGAAAAGCCCATGTGGGGGCCAAGTAGATCCATATGTTCTCGAAGTACTTGGCGGCCTAACCTTAGCCGAGGTGCGGCAAACGAACGATGCCAGAACAGTTGATCCGGCCGAAACATTAGGTAAATTTAACCAAGCTTTCATTGATATCCGGCGGACTCTCAAATTGCCCGGTGAAACCAACCACGCGTACCTACCAATTAGTTCCGATCCAGAAGGAACTCAGCCTGACGGCGCTGCCTGCTATTTGCCGGAACAAATCGGCGCCTTCAAATTGTCCGCCAAAAAGCGAGAACCGAATAAGCCAATCGCCGTAATCCTTGCATCAAATACCCAACAATGTGGCGAACAAGGAGCTCTGGCCTTTGCGGGACGTGATGGTGCTGTCTATGGCTATGACTCAATTCATACAACTGTGCGTGAAGAGGCTGCTAAGCTTGTGGTTCACGAGACTGGGCACATGCTGGGTCTCCTGCATTCCGGTGCGGTAAAAGACAAAATGCCCACTACGGCAGAAATTGTGCCCATATCGCAGCGGCTCCGAGGGAGCTTTGCTATGGTAACCGATGGTGAGTCTGGCAAGCCGAATATGTATGCCGACCCGAGTACAGTCATGGGTCACTTTGCAGGCAAGACATCATCTAACATCTATAATTTTGTCGAAGTGAATCAGATTAACCCTAACGTAAATCGTGTTGAAAAAATCGATCCTAACCAGCAAGGTACTTACGAAGTATCACTCAACGAAAATTTGCCACGAGCAATCGCAATTGCACTGCCTCCTGATCATCCGTACCGAAAATTGCCAGGTGGTCAGGACATAACGACCCTGTACATTGGGCTTGAAAATTCACTTCACCCAGACCTACCAGAGCTGGCCCTCATACTAGCTCGTCTTGACGGTACAACGTTTCTTGCAACGCCGTTTAGTTTTATTCCACAACTCGACGGGGAGGGCGAAAATCAACGTAAACTTATGCCGAAAATAGTATACGTAGATGATGCTCTCGGATTTTCAGTGTATGCCAGTGCTGATCCTGGCTCCCCCGATAGCACGACTACTTTAGAGATATTGCCAGATATCGTACCCGCTCACCAAGGAAGTAACATGACAGTCATACCAATAATAAAATAACCGCTGTCAGTACTCCTCAGGATTTCAAAAGCCCCTCTGTTACATGAGGGGCTTTTTCGCGTCATTATGTCTGGGCGGCCTACATAAAAAGTTAGTCTTTATAGCCTTCGGCTTGTTTGGTGAATAATTCGTGGTAGAGGCCGCGGCTTTGCATGAGCTCGGTGTGAGTGCCGTGTTCGACTATATTGCCTTTTTCAAGCACAATGATGCGATGAGCGCGTCGCACGGTCGAAAAGCGGTGGCTCACAATGAGCGCAGTTTTATCTTGGTAGTGCGTGAAGATGTTATTGAAAATATCGTATTC
>JAKPIL010000037.1 GCA_029549845.1 bacterium | reverse complement strand
GAATACTCAACGATCCTCAGTGGTGTCTACGACCCTGAGTCATCAGTGGCAAACCAAAAAGATTCAAAGCAGTTCGGGAGTAGTGTTTTGTATCGGACAGAACATGTTTATGCAGATACCGGACTGACAAATATTGGGTATACGCTCAAACTACCTACCGGTACATGGGTAACTATGACCTATACGCCAAACACGCTATCGCTGGAAAAGTATTCATTTTCAAACGGTGCGCCTGTATCATACACGGATTACGAGGGTAGGGAGCGGGCCGAATCCTTGGGACCGATCGCTCGTGGGTGTGGAGACGATTCTGTTGTCGTAACGCGCAGTGAGCGGCTGAGCGATGGAGATCTGGTAGCTGTCGGGAAAACTGATACCGGGCGCACCGTGTATGGGCTTGCAAGCCAAAATGCATTCTTGATCAGTAAGGCCTATGACGAATACAAACAGGCCCTCGATGGTTCTGTACAAAAAGTTGATAGCCTCGAAACCTTTTATGAGCGGCACGGTGTTGTCATTATAAAAAATGCTAAAGGTGAAAATCTGGTATACATTCGTGAGCATTACTCAATGGGTGGCGGATGTGCCAAACCGGTTGTTTATCTGTATCCCGCTAGCGCTCAGATGGTTTCCGTGCGGGTTGGGGCAAACGTAACTATCTCTGACCCACAATACGAAACGAACGGTTGGCAGGGCGTTTGGGCCGAACCATCAGGAAACCTAACGTATCGCGGACAGGCATATAGTTCACTCTTTTGGGAAGGGCAAGGGCAAGGGGAGTACCCAGCAATCTCAAATGGTACAGTTGTGAAACGTGCTGATGCTGCCACAACGATGCGGAGGCAACTCGTTGACCAAGGCTTGAACCAGAAGGAAATCACCGATTTTATGGCATTCTGGGAGTCAAAGATACCCGCAAAACCATATGTACGGCTGACGTGGCTCAATACCGCTCAGATGGACCGTTTAGCGCCACTTGTCATTTCGCCAAAACCGCAGACAGTCATACGAGTATTCCTTGATATGGATGGGTTTGATACGCCGATTTCACTGCCAAAACAGAAGTTGATAAAAGTTGAGCGCAAAGGGTTTACAGTGGTGGAGTGGGGTGGTTTGACGCACTCCGCACATCCAGCAGGATTGTAGTGGTATTTGCCACAGCTGAAAGAAGTTTTTGCACCACTTGACGGGCAATATTTGGTCTGCTACCATAAGCATGTACTCAACCAAATAAAAAGTACAAAAAGAAAAGGTTATCTCAAATGTTATTCGCGTCTCTCTGCGTGCGTATTCACAAACATAAAATATTCTACGTCCTGGCTGCCCTAAGCTGGCTGGTGCTTGGTGTGTTTACCCCTGTTGCCAGAGCCCAGCAGGCTGCCGAAGAGTTGATTGCCCCAAAACCATTTATATCGACAGTCATTGACGGTTTGGGAATAACGAATGATAAAACCGGCGCCCCCATAGCGGTTGCAGTCGTACGCGGCATGAACGTACAGCTGGAGGTGGTCAATCTGAAAACACAAAAGCGTCTTGTGGTCACTGAGCTCCGAAACGATGGGGTTACGGCCGGTGCTGCTGCGTACGTGGCGCTGCCAAACAGGCACGTCCTGGTAGGGACGACAACTGGGTATGTATACGATGTAGACCCGGACAAGCAGTCGGTTGTAGAGCTCACGGTTCCTCAGGCGGGCTCTCCTGGCTTTACGGCCGGAACACAAGGCGATGGCACGGTAAGCTACTGGCTTGACCGGACGGCCACCGGGAGCAGGCTCTATGGTTACACCGCCCAAACGAGCAAATGGCGCGACTTTGGAACGGTTCCAAGCCTGACTAATGGCATTGTGTATGCGAATGGCGTCATATATCTTGGGTCGGATGGGCAGAATGCCACGGTCTACACTGTGAACGCACAAACTGGTGCACAGGCCTCGTTCACTATTCCTGGCGTGCCCGCCGATACGAAATCGGTCAATGTAACTGCAGTATTCGAATCGAACCTCTATGTTACGGTGGCGAGTTCGTCGGCCCAAACCTATGTATACGACACCAAAACAAATACGGTGGTAGACACGCAGCCAAGCTTTGGCACGGTGTTGCAGGGCTCGATAGTGAAGGATCCGCAACCAGAGGCCAGTACTACTCCTCAGGCGGTGCAAACACAGCCAACCACACAATCTCAAGCCACAACGAGCACTGGTACCCAAACACAGCCAGTAACAGATACTCCTGGCACGACGACGCAGACCAACCAAGGTCAGTCACAAACACCGGGCAGCGATACGAAGCCTACAACTACGCAGACGCAGGCTCAAACTCAAACTCAGACCCAGACTACGCCTACGACCACAACTCCCACAGAAGAAACCGTAACGACCGGAACGCAAACAACTACGCAGAAAACAGAGGTAGCTACTGTTACTCCGAAGCCTAAACCAGTCTACTTTGGGGCGTTTAGTCAGTACAATCCTGGCACAAAGCAGGTGACCACCGTAGCAAACACACAGGGTCTACAGCCGGTCAGCGGTAACTGCTGGACAGATGAGACGCACTGCGTGGTGTTTAATCAGGCGGGGCGAATCGGCACGGTCAATACAGCGGCACGTTCGTTTAAACTGATGACGCCTTCGCCGTTCACTGGTGGCTATCAAGCGACAGATTTTGTGACCATAGGCGCGGATGATACGGTATTTGCCGCCTCGGCTGCGCCTGGTACGGCACTGCTGCAGCTTGACCGTGATAAAGCCGGCCTCAGCAAAGTGGTTGGCCTAGGCGGTGCGACGTTTGCAAGCCTGCTGGCTGTGGACGACACGGTGCTCGCCGGCACGAGTACGGGCAGGCTAGTTCGTTATGATGTTTCTAAGCGCACGGCGACACCAGCGTTTGACGCGGGCGTAAAGGCGGGAGATGGCAGTGTGACTGCACTGGCGCGGGTCGGCGAAGCCAGGGTCGTATACGGGGTGAGCCAAACCGCTGGTAGTCCCACGGGTGCAAT
>JAKPIL010000033.1 GCA_029549845.1 bacterium | reverse complement strand
TTTGCAAGCGCATTTAGCCTAATCTGCGCCTTAGCCTTAAACGCTGGCTGCGCAAAGGCGTAGGAGTTTCCTTGCTTGCCAGCACCTCGAACCACCATTGGCACAGCTGTGTCGATAACCCACAGTAACTCCTGAGCAGGCCTAACCTCTATAGACCGTAGGCTCTCTGCTGCCGGCGTAGAGTTGGTTGCTTCTGGGCTCTTGAGAATTGGGCCGCTAAATAGTGATATATTCATGTGTGCTGTATTCTAAATAATTCCTGTGCATTCGTTGTGGTGGCGGATGCAAGACCGGCGACCGATTCGCCTCGTAACCCTGCTAGGAACTCCGCCGTGTGCACAACATGCTTAGGCTCACACACTTTACCACGAAAAGGCTTGGGAGTCAAGAAGGGAGCATCGGTTTCTAACAGGAGTCGGTGTTGTGGAATTGTGCGATATATCACATGCTGCGCTTCGTCTCGTGTAAACGTCGCTATACCGTTTACGCCTATGTACAGTCCGTGCCCAAGCGCTCGCTCCAGGTTAGCCTGGGTATCGGTAAAACTGTGCAGCACCCCACGGACCCCTTGGTAGCTCTCAAATATCGGCCAAAAGTCTTCAAACGCCTCCCGCACATGGAAACTAAGCGGCACACCGTGCGTGAGCGCCAGCTCTATTTGGAACCGAAGCACCGCTTCTTGGTCTGCCTTTGGCGAAAGTCCGTAGAAGTAGTCTAGGCCACATTCTCCCACCGCAACCACCTTTGGCTGCGTAATGAGCGCGGCAAACTCCGCCTGCACCTCTGCTTGCACGTGATCTTTGGCCTCGTGCGGGTGAATGCCTATACTTGCCCACACACCCTCGTGCGCCCCAACAAACTGCACTGCAAGCTTGCTATCTGCCAGCGTTGTACCGATGGCAAGCATGCGCGTCACCCCTGCACCGCGCGCGGCCTCAAGCACCGATTCAGCACTGCGCTCGGCCTTATCGGCAAACCATTTGTCGTGCACGGGCGTCAGGTCGGCAGTTATTTCGTGCACATGGCAGTGCGTATCAAAAAACTCAAGCGCCATCTCGTGCTACTCCTGTGCTGCGGGTGTTTCAAGTTTAGGGAATAGCGTGCCTTCAGCGGGGTGCACCGTGCCACCGGCAAAGAGTGCCTGGATTTTGCCAGCAGTAGCGGGCAGGAATGGCTCGAGCAGCTGTGCTATTTCCAGCAAATCGCTTACAAAACCAGCCAGCACTTCACGCAAGTGGTCTTGGTCGTCACTTTTTGCAATCACCCAAGGTTTTTCGGTGTCTATAAGCTGGTTGAGGCCTCGCACTTGCTCCCAAACACTGTCGAGCGCTCGGTCAAACTTACAGGCGTCTATCGCCTCAGTGTACGCGCCCATATCGTGCCCGGCCTCTGGTACATCACCAACCACGCCGCTCTGGTACTTCTGTATCATGGCAGCCGTGCGCTGAACTGCGTTGCCGAGCTCGTTTGCGAGCTCATTGTTGTAGGCCGCTTCAAACGCTTCCCAGCTGAAGTCGCCGTCGTCGTAGCTCGGCACGTGCCGCAGGAAGTAGTAGCGGAACGCATCGGCTCCGTATTTTTGGATGATGTCGTGCGGGCTCACAGAGTTGCCCAAAGATTTACTCATTTTTTTGTTGTCTACCGTCACGTAGCCGTGCACGTAGAGCTGTTTGGCCAGCGGGAGCCCTAGCCCCAGCAAAATACCAGGGAAAATGGCCGCATGGAACCGCAGAATCCCCTTGCCCACTACCTGCACATTGGCTGGCCAGTACTGCTTGAAATCGTCGTGTTCTGGATAGCCTAGCACGGTAATGTAGTTCAGTAGCGCATCAGGCCACACATGGATAACCTGCGTGGGGTCACCTGGCACTGGTATTCCCCAGTCTATTTTGTCTTTTGGCCGGGATATGCTGATATCGTCGAGCCCTTCGCGGAGTAGCGACAGGATTTCATTGCGCCGGGTTGCGGGCGTTACCAGGAACTCATTGCTCTCTATGGCTTCACGAATCTTCACGCTGTAGTTACTGAGGCGGAAGAAGTAGTTTTCTTCCTCGATCTTCTCGTATGGGCGGTTATGATCTGGGCATATGCCCTTGTTTTCCTGGACAACCGTCTCTGTGAAAAACTCTTCGTCACCCGTACAGTACCAGCCAACGTACTTGTTTTTGTATATATCTTTCTCGAGCGCCTTCCAGATGAGTTGCGTGCGCTGCTCGTGGCCTTTATCGGTCGTGCGAATGAACCGGTCGGGGCTCACCTCGAGCACTTCTATGAGGTCGCGGAACTTCTGCGACATTTGGTCGGTGAATGTTTGCGGATCTAGTTTGAGCTCGGCTGCCTTTTCGGCAATCTTGCCGCCGTGCTCATCGGTGCCGGTACTAAAAATAACGGTTTCGCCGCGGGCCCTCGCCGCGCGGGCAAGCGCATCGGCCATGACGAATTCCATGGCATGTCCCAGGTGTGGTTCGCCGTTTACATATGGTATGGAGGTGGTTACAAAGTATTTGCTCATCTGTCTATTCTACCTTATTTTTCGAGGTTATGGGTTATGAGACTTGACCACGTGGACTTTTTGAGTGTCATCTTGAGCGAAGTCGAAAGATCTTATCGTATTTGCACTGAACGAGATCCCTCCGCTTCGGTCGGGATGACAATGACATAAAAAGTGCGCGTGGGTCGGGTTATGAAGCTAGATTATGTAGTATGCATGCCCGCGCGAGCATCATCTTCACCTGGGATGAGAGAATAACAGAGAACGTTTTCACCTAGGATGAAGTACGGCGTGCGCACTATGGTTTTACAAATAAGCCATAGCTCGAGGTGACATCAGCGTTTTGGATGTCGCTGAAGTCATACACTCGAGGCGTGCCATCGGCCGCCTGAGCGTAGAGCTGGAGCACAATATCTTGTTTGGCATGCTTCGCACGCAAAGTATCATACTGATGGCATAATTCAGACGTACCGAGGGTACCATCACTCATACGAGTTGGGATAGGTGTGGCCAACAAAAAGCCCTGGTCACGGAGATGGCGAAAGAGCATGCCATTCGTTTGCGAATCAAACGCATAGGGGATTTCGTCACCGCACTGCTGCAGGTACGCTAGCTGTGGCGCAAGTGGCTCAACCCGTTGGTTCGACATGGCTTGCGCGCCAGGTGGCACTGTGTTGATTCGCTGTGTTTGCCATATAGCCACATTGAAACAAAGGCATGCGAATATAATGATGCCATACGGGGCGCCACGTCCTTTCTGACGCAAACGAAAAGCGAGCACCGAAATAAGCAGGAAAAGACCGCCAGAGAGCAGGTAAGCCGACCAGTTATACGGCCAAGCATTGGCTAGATAGTGCGCATCGGTCCAGCTGCGGACCGGCCCAATTGACGTCTGCGTGGCCACCCAGCCGCTCTTCTGTGCATCCACCGAGGTCACCGCTTGCAGCGCAGCATAGCCATAGCCAACAGCAAAAAAGGCCGCTACCGCTGCTACGACAACCCAGAACGTATGCCGCCATGCATGTACCGGCCTGTGGTGAGCTTTGAGCTGTCTCCGTACAGCGTTGATTGCCTCTGTGAGCCACGGAATCCGCGGCAAAGAACTTTCGCCCATGGCTTTCCGTTCGGGCACCCCGACGAGCTGTATTGCCTGCACTAATTTCGCCTTAGAAACAGTCTTGCCACTCTCGGTCAAGAGCACATCTCGCAACGCTTCGACGTTTTGGCGATACGCCGCTGGGTGCCACCGTGTCGCCCGCTGGAGCTGCTTCAAATGCACCAGCAGGACCGGCTCGGCACTCGCCGACACCACAAAATCTTGCCCCTGCAATGTCACGACAGCTGTTTTCATGTTTTTCCTCCTAGATATGTTTGTATGTGTGTGAGAAACGCGCGAGATTCGGTAAGCTTATGCATGCCTATTTTGGTAAGCCGGTAGTACCGACGAGGAGTTTGCCCTGGTTCCATTTGCCAGTCGGATACGAGCAAACCGTCTTTTTCCATACGGTTGAGGAGTGGGTACAGCGTGCCAACTCTCGACGTAAACGGCGTTTTGCTGAGTGCTATAAGTAGCTCGGCGCCGTACCTTTTGCCATTTTCCAGCTCTGAGAGCACGGCAATGTGCAGCATCCCCCGGATAATCTGCTGCTGCTCGGTGTTATTCTGTTTATTTTTATCTGCCATAGTACTATTTTGTATAATAGTACGTGCTTATGCTTTGAGTCAACTGTTTTGATCAACTACTTTAGTAGCTTGGTGACTTCTTTGGCTTCGCTGGGGTCGAGGGAGGCGAAGAGCTCTGTATCGTATTTTTCGCTCACCTGGTAAATGTAATCATCCTGTGTGCGTGGAACAAGGTGAAAGTGAATGTGCCGAACGCTGAGTTTACCCTTTTGCATAAATGGTCGATAGTTTTGGCGCAGGTCTACGCCGTCACCGAGCTTGGCGGCAATCAGCTTTTGCGTCATGGCATCTGCAAGTTCGAATATATCACGGCGCTCTTCTTGGGTAAGCTCCCATGGCTGCTCAACGTGCCGCTTTGGGATTACCAGCGCATGCCCTGGCACCTTACGCGGGTCGCTGAGCAACACAAAAGCATGCTCGTTCTCGGTGAGCTCACGGCCTTTAGCGTTACAAAACGGACAGTTTTCCATATATTATCCTTCTCTTTGGTGAGTTTTTACGCCCACACTAGAACCCATTTTAGCACCAAAGCCCAG
>JAKPIL010000025.1 GCA_029549845.1 bacterium | reverse complement strand
TGCCGAGGAGCTTGGGGTTGCGGATATGCTGCCACCACGATCTTGGATACGCAAGTATCCCGGTACGACCTTGATTGCGTCGCTGGCAGAACAACTAACCGCACTACGTACAGAAACTCAGGAAATAACTCCACTTGGGCTTCTATACTTCGAAGTCGGAAAAGTAGCTGGTACTGGCTTGCTACGCCCAGAGCGCCGAATATATGTACGCGCTATGGCGGTTTCGGGGCTAGCCGAGACTATGGATAACGGGCATTCTGGTGATAAGCGAGTTACGGTCGCAAACCATGTGTGTCTACTCCTTGCGAGCATGGCTGTCCGGGCGACAAATCGGCGGGGAAGCGAGCTGTATAAATATGCTGAAGTAGACTGTACTAACGTACTCCGCCGTCCCGCCGTCCCTGCTACAGTGGTGCCTCAATCGTTTTGGTTGAGCATGGGCGCAAATGAAGAGACAACCACTGCGAAGGGTGAGAAGGCGCGGCACAGCGGCTGGGTCTATGCAAATACCTTGACTAGACGTATAGCTACCCAGGCAGACGAAAGTGGTCTGATATTGCCACCTCCAATGCGGCTTAGGGGTTGACTCTTTTTGCGGAAGTCTGTAATCTATATCACAAGAAGTAGTATAAGTTGGGGCTGTGCTGTAGATGTGGCGCCAAATCACAGTAACGCACCAAAAATCTCCCGCTTAGGTAGCTTCAAACGGTAGTTGGTAGGTAGTAGTCGGTAATTGGGGAATTGCTGGCGCATAGCTACTAATGAAAAATACTCATTCGTTATCTCTAGGGTAACGACAATTTATCACCGATGTCTCGTAGGAAAGATACCCCATCACCTTCTACGGACTGATAACTACTCTTAAGGAGCTCTTACGCGTATGGCAAAAGCAGCAACCGCTAGCAAAGCAACCCGCGTTTACCTGAGCGACAACCAAGACGACGGTCTTGCATTGCCGAATTTGGTAGACCACCAAAACAAATCATTTCAGTGGCTCGTAGACGAAGGTCTTGGCGAACTATTGGCAGAAATCAGTCCTGTCGATGACTACACCGGCACAAAACTGAGCCTGATATTTAAACAGTATCATTTTGAAGAGCCAAAGCTTACCGAAGCAGAAGCCCGGGAAAACAATGTCAGCTACGACGCGCCGCTCAAGGCTACCGTAGAACTGACCAACAAAGTGACCGGCGAAGTAAAAGAGCAAGAGATTTACCTTGGTGACTACCCTTGGATGACTCGTCGCGGCACATTCATCATCAACGGCGCAGAGCGCGTTGTGGTAAGCCAGCTGATTCGCTCAGCCGGCGTTTTTTATACTGCCGAGCTACACGGTACGCGCAGCCTGTATAGCGCCAAGGTTATTCCTGGCCGCGGCGCATGGTTAGAGTTTGAGACGGCAGCAAATGGCGCCCTGTACGTCAAAATTGACCGCAAACGCAAGATTCCTGTCACAACACTGCTGCGCGCACTCGGCATGAACGAAGCCAGCATGCGCGAAGCCTTTAAACACGTTGACCAAGCAAAAGACAGCTTCCTCCAGTCAACGCTCGACAAAGACCCAAGCAAGGGCCACGCCGAAGCACTTATAGAGGTATACCGCCGCTTGCGCCCGGGAGATCTCGCTACCGTCGATAACGCTCGAAGCCTGCTAGAGAACATGTTCTACAACTTCAAGCGCTTTGACTTTTCACGAGTTGGTCGCTACAAGATAAACCAGCGCCTGAACATCGACATCCCAAACACCGCTGAAAACCGCATCATGCGCCTCGAAGACCTTGTTGCTATCATCGCTGAACTTATCCGCATGAACGTGACCCAGGAACCAGGCGACGACATCGACAGCCTGAGCAACCGCCGCATAAAGATGGTTGGGGAGCTCGTACAGCGCCAGTTCCGTATTGGGCTGCTGCGCATGGTTCGTAACACCCAAGACCGCATGAGCATGAGCGAAATCGAAACCGTTCAACCGGGGCAGCTCATCAATGCACGCCCAGTGGTTGCCGCTGTACGCGAGTTCTTTGCAAGCTCACAGTTGAGCCAGTTCATGGACCAAATCAACCCACTTAGCGAACTCGCTCACAAGCGACGCCTGAGCTCAATGGGCCCAGGTGGACTCAGCCGCGAACGCGCTGGTTTTGAAGTCCGCGACGCGCACGCGACCCACTACGGCCGTATTTGCGCAGTGGAAACACCAGAAGGTGCCAACGTGGGCTTGGTGCTGAACCTGGCCAACTTTGCACGTATCAACGACTACGGTTTCGTAGAAACACCATACCGCAAGGTCGTGAAGGGCAAAGTGACCGACGAGATTATATATCTAGACGCCGCTGCCGAAGAACACGCCGTGATTGCAGGCGCTGGTGTAACGCTCGATAAGACTGGTACAATTCTAGAAGATAGGGTGAGTGCTCGCGCTGGGCTTAAATCTGCCACTGTTGACCGTGATGACGTGACGCACGTCGATGCTGCCCAGAACCAGATCATTGGTTCTTCTGCCGGATTGATTCCATTCATAGAGAAAAACTACGTGTACCGCGCGCTCATGGGTAGTAACCAGCAGCGCCAGGCCGTTCCGCTGATTGCGCCAGAAAGCCCAATTGTGGGTACTGGTGTTGAGGCAGCTGCCGCACGTAACACCGGTCAGCTCGTTGTGGCTGAAGAATCCGGCGAAGTGACAAAAGCCAATGCCGACCAAGTTGTCGTGAAGTACAAAGACGGCAATGTCACCTATGACGCAGAGCACTTTGTGCGCAGTAACGAAGGCACCAGCATCAACCAGCACGTTGTGGTAAACACAGGTGACAAAGTGAAGGCTGGCGATCCACTGATTGAAGGCATGAGCATTCAGGGCGGCGAGTTGGCACTCGGGAAAGACCTACTGGTGGCATTCATGCCATGGGCAGGATACAACTTCGAGGATGCCATCATCATTAGCCGTAAATTGGTTGAAGACGATACGCTGACGAGTATTCACATCGTGGATTACATGATTGA
>JAKPIL010000160.1 GCA_029549845.1 bacterium | reverse complement strand
AGTCGTAAAGGCGGCCGGAATAAGTTTGCGGTAGTCTGGGTAGTTTCCTTCTATGAGTCGCGCAACCAACTCAACGTCCCCCGCACGGAAAAGCACCTGTTGTTCGTCGCAGGTAATTTCAACATCTCCAGATTGGTCGTTGATGATCCGCAGCACATCATGGAGTGCACTTGCGGGTATGAGGAGTCGTATATCTTGTGAAAGTTCTACGATTTTTTTCTCGGCTAGCCGGTAGCTGTCGGTTGTGGCGACATACAGCACTCCTTCTATAGTCTGGAAAAGCACCCCTGTGAGTACGGGGCGACTTTCGTCGTTTGAAGCCGCAAAAACAACCTGCTGTAAACCTTCTTTCAAAACCGGAGCTGGTACAGACCATGTCACACCTTTTTCTATAGCAGGCATAACAGGGAATTCTTCGGCGCTCACACCATTAATAACCGATTTATATTGCTCTGCATTCACCTTCAGGCGCATATCTTCTTGTTCAAGTTCAATCACACCAGATGGAAGCCCGGCAACGAGATCCTGAAGAAGCTTCGCAGGGACGGTAAGCGAACCCTCTTGTTGTACCTGTGCACCAACCAAACTAGAGATGGCAATATCTAGATTTGTCGCTGCGAGCTTTAACTGATTGTTTTCAACACTTAAAAGAACATTCGCTAGGACCGGTAATGTACCTCTGGTTTGAGCAACGCGCGCGACATAGTTGAGTGCCTTAGCGAGATTTTCCTGAGTAACCTTTAACTTCATAGTGCACCTTTCTGGGATAACTCCCCATTAACAAATAACTCTTTTCTTGATGGATGGCAGCTTATTATTGGTCTTGTGGATTGTGGGGAAAACCAAGCGGTTGAAGGTGTTAAATTGAGTTTTTCGGGGGAGGATAACATGCGTACAATACGTCGGAAAAAGGGAGTATAACAACCCAATTTATACACCAAAGAACTACACCAAGACCTTTGTTGGTGGAGAAACAACAAAGTATCCACAGGAATACAACCACCATATCCACACGTAATACCCAGGCTATGCATAGAGTTTGTCCTTGATGTCGTTTACGGCTGTTCGAAGTGTTGGGTCGAACTCACTCTCTTTTGTAATCTTTTCAACTGAGTGTATAGCGGTTGTGTGGTCTTTTCGACCGAGTTCATGCGCTATTTTAGGAAAACTTAGGTGCAACTCACTCCGTAAAAGGTACATAGCAACTTGGCGAGGTAATACTATGTCTTTGTCCCGCTTTGGGCTTAATAAATCCTCGAGTGAAATCTGATAATATTTTGCACAGCGCTCCACGATCTGGCGGGCACTCAAGTGCTTTGGTCTTCCTACAGAACTTCCGATCAACCCAGACACAATAGCTAAGTTTGGTGCGAGACCACGGAGTTCACAGAAGGCCAACATCTGGTTCAAAGCACCCTCAAGCTCACGGATGTTTGACTGGAACTGTGTGGCGAGAAACTCAACCACATCAGTATCAAGTGAGATGTCTTGTTCTGCGGCCTTCGACTGGATGATTGCACAGCGTGTTTCAAAATCAGGGTTTTGCATATCTATACTCATACCCCACACAAACCGACTTCTCAGACGCTCTTCCAAGGTAGGAATGTCCTTGGGGGGCTTATCACTACTTAAAATCATCTGTTTGTCGGCCTGGCGGAGGGTGTTGAAAGTGTGAAAGAACTCCTCCTGAACCTTCTCTTTCCCTGCAAAAAACTGGACGTCATCGACGATGAGTACATCGGCAGCCCGGTAGCGCCCCGCAAAGTCAGAGGCGCGCTTGCTCCGGAGTGCATCGACAAAATCCTTCACAAACTGCTCGCTTGTAATATATATAACGAGCGTTTTCGGATTGACCGCAAGCAGCGCGTTGCCAACCGCCTGGATGAGGTGTGTTTTACCTATGCCAACGCCGCCATATAAAAACAAAGGGTTATATTTTGTGCCGGGTTCGGCAGCGACCGCCTGGCATGCCGCATAGGCCAGCTCATTCCCGGCGCCTACAATGAAGTTTTCAAAAGTATATTTATCATTGAGGCCACCTATGAGTGGAGCAGGGCTAGCGCCGCTCTTCTCTGAGGCTTTACTGGGCAAGGGGTTTGCCTGGGGAGGTGGTACGGGCTCTGGTTCGTCCCGTCTGTTTGTGGTTTGAATTTTGAATACAACAGTCTCTATAGGAAGTCCGTTTTTGTGAATTGTGTCCTGAATGAGCTGGCTGTATTTAACTTCGAGCTGGTTTTTAATGAATATATTAGGCACACCCACAACTAGTTCGGTGTCGGTCTGCTTAACCACTCGAGTATTTTTAAACCAAGTGAGATAGTTGGCGCGCGATAAAGTTATCTCGATATCTCCGAGGATCGTCTGCCATACTCTATCTTCTTGAACCACACTCACAAGGAACCCTCCTAGGTTGTGTATAACTATACCTGAAAGAAGGGGATGTTTTCCACAGCTTTTTCTACAACTATTTTGATAACTTTCAAAACGATCGTCAGGGGTTACTTATCCACAGGCCACAGGCACCCCTGTAAATATGTGGATAACATTGTGAAAAAGGGGATAACTTTGCTATACTATCCCACGAATAGCAAGCATATCCGCAGTCTTGCGACAGCCAGGGGCTGCTCGTGGTATACTGTACGGGAGTAAAACTGAAGGAATCCTACAATGCCAAAACGAACCTACCAACCGAAGAAACGCCATCGCGCAAGAGAGCACGGTTTCTTTAAGCGCATGGCAACCAAGGCCGGACAGGCTGTCTTACGCCGTCGCCGCAACAAAGGCCGCGCACGACTTTCGCACTAAGTCACACCCGAACGGATAGCGTACCGTGCTAGCAAAACACCATCGTTTTCAAGGAAGCCGCGATATTCAGCGGCTCTATAAAGCTGGACAAACGGCGCGCTCAAAATCTTTTAGTGCACGGTTTCGGAGCGACCCAGGGAGACCTTTTCGAGTCGTTGTTATTGTGAGTCGAAAGGTACATAAGTCTGCGGTGGTCCGAAACCGGATCAGGAGGCGGGTCTATGAACTCGTCCGCACAGAATATGCACAGAGTCTCGGTTCGACCCAGCTCTCTGTTACGGTTTTTGATGCTTCGCTTGCAACTGCACCCAGCAGTGCTGTGCGCCGAGAGCTGGCGAGCCTGTTGTCAAAAGCACGCGTGCTTGCACCACCGAAGGGGGAGCGTGATATACTAAAACACAAAGGGGAGTAAATGTTCACAGACGTTGTTGTCCAACCCATTTTCAACTTGCTCGTACTCATCTATGCACTTATACCAGGGCATAACTTTGGGCTGGCAATTATATTGTTCACGATTGTCGTCCGTCTCCTCATGTGGCCGCTCGTTAAAAAGCAGTTAAAGCAAACGAAGATTACCAGGCAGCTACAGCCAGAGCTAAAGCGCATCAAGAAAGAGGCAAAGGGCGACCGGCAAAAAGAGGGCCAAATGATGATGGAACTCTACAAGGAGCGCGGCGTGAACCCCTTTGGGATGTTCCCGACACTCATCGTCCAGATGGTTGTGCTGATTGGGCTGTATTCTGGGCTTATTAAGGTTATCAAAGACCCCGACCAGATTGTGCAGTTCGCCTACGCGCCACTGCAACACCTGCCATGGATGCAACACCTAGCTAGTAATATTGCCTCTTTTGACAATTCGCTCTTTGGTATCATTGACCTATCTAAAAGCGCCCTCAGCCCGCAAGGGATGTATCTGCCAGCGCTCCTACTAGTCTTTATGAGTGCTGGTATTCAATTCCTGACAAGTCGTCAGCTCATGCCAAATGATAAAGATGGCCGCAAGCTTCGCCACATTTTGAAAGCGGCCGGCGAGGGGCAGCAAGCGGACCAGTCAGAGGTGACAGCCGCCGTTGGCCGCAGTATGCAGTATTTTGTCCCCATTATGGTCCTCCTTTTTACGGTGAACCTTGCCGCCGCCCTTAGCTTATACTGGTTTACCGGCGGTGTGGTCGCGTATTTGCAGCAGCGAGCAGCCCTAAAAGACGATGCCGACCAACTGGTTGAAGCCGCCGAATCAGACGTAGCGCCGCGCACGGAGCGTGGCAGCAAAATATCTATATCCTCTATTCCTGAAGCAGAAGTCGTGACAACCTCGTCAAAACAAATACGTACCAAAACCTCTAAAAAAGCTAAGAAGAAACGGAGGTAGTACCATGAATGAAGATGTAGAAGCGGCAATCCAATACGCAAAGAAGTACCTGGAAGATATGCTGTCGTTCTTTGGTTTAAACACAGATGTATACGCCACCACAGAAGACAACGAGGTTATAGAGCTCAACATCCCCTCGACACACCTGAACGGGTTCCTGATAGGTCAACGCGGCGAGACGATGCGTTCGCTACAGTTTATAGTGAGTAGCGCGCTGAAGAACCAGAGCTACGCCACCAACCGCGTGAACGTGGACGTTGCCGAGTACAAGAAGCAACGCGCTGACCGCTTGGCTGAAACTGTAGAGGAGTGGGTGAAGAAAGTGAAAGAAACGGGCGAACCATTTGAGGTAAAGCCCATGAACGCCGCCGACCGCCGCACTGTGCACCGAGTGGCGTCTGAGGCTGGGCTAGCGAGCGACTCCGTTGGCGAAGGCCGCGACCGCCACATCGTCCTCAAACCCGCCGAGTAGTAAAGGCCTACCAAAGGCGACGAGCTGCCCAAGTATTGATATAGAGCCAGTAGCGGATACTCCCACCCAATAAGACCCATTAGACAGCGCCATTCCACGTACCCGTATTCACCGTGGTGCCTATAACTCGCACACCGAGAATTATGCTAAACAGGCTAGTTGCAATATAAGCAAACTTATGTATAATATTTTTCAAAATAGGAGTATTTGCTTTGTCTCGCTCAAAAAACTTTCAAGTTTTTTCACTTTATATGGTAATTTTTGGACTTGTTCTGTCTGTAACACTCCCGACCATAAGAAAAAGCTCTGCCCTGTGGACGCAACCGCCTAGCTGGGTAGGCTCACGGGTTGCCGAGGTGGTTGGCGCGCAATATCCGGAAAATGTAGGCAAAGTCGTCGCTAATGTGGCTAGCAGTGGCGACGAACTGAATTGTCGTGGGCAAAACCAAGTACTGCCCGAAAACGACTATCAACCAGTGTGCTACCAAGACAGCGGCATCGGGAAGTTTGACCCTGTAAATCAAACATTCTCGGCGTTTACCGAAGAGTACCACTATGAACCATTTTTTTGGATAGAATCTGTCTATGCTCCCCCCAGGCCCTATACGATCAATGGCTGGATTTTGGGTATCAACGGTGGTCAAGCGGTTATCGTGACCAGCCACACCGAACTAAACCAAACCTATGAGACCCTTGGCATCCTTAATCTGTATGACGACGGCGTGACTGAAAAAATTGGCGAGGGGGAGGATGTGACATACGTCATTCATACTGATACTGTGCGGACAGTTACCCTTGAGCCAACGGGCGAGGCTGCTCGTTTTTTGCCAGGAACCTACAAGAGGGCGCAAAAAAGTTTTGAACTTGCAGCCATCACTACTGACCACGCGCTAGTAACAATTGGCACTGCTCAGGCTCTGGCGTATGTCTTGACTAGGGATATTGGCAGCAACATCGACATGGTGGCGCTCGGCGGTGTTGACGGCACGATTGCGAGCATTTACAGCCAGAGTGGTGCAGTAAGCCTGAAGATGTATCAACGCCAGGGCTGTGACTACGGAGAGCAACCAACTGCTTTGCAAAAATACCCATGTCCCGTGAAAGATTTGTGGACAGGCCGAATCCTGGGGCAGGCGTATAGCCTTGGTTTACCGGCAATTATTCCCGAGTTGAATGGTGCCAAAATTGTGCATGTTGGTTTCGATGTTGCTCAGAACCTGATAGTTGTAGCCAAAAACAGTGCCGGAGTCCAGAGTAGATTTGTTCTCCAGCCAGGCTCGGGTTTTGATTATGGTGGTCAATGGCCAGAGGTGTCTCCGCCCGCCGAAAGCTGGGCGGGGGACTTTGTGCCCGATACCGGCGGAGACGACCAGCCGGACTCGCCACGCCGTATGGATATTTTGGCGCTTGGCGACTCATACATATCTGGCGAGGGTGCACACAACTACAAGTGGGGTGCTGTGCCGCAGTACGACACCAATAGCGCCCAGAACAAATGCCACACATCGTGGGATTCATACCCATATATACTCGGCAAACGCCTAGCCTATACCTATGATTCGGTGGCTTGCTCTGGAGCAGTGATGGAGGATGTTATAAATGCAAGTGAAAGATACGAAAACCAGCTGCGTCCATCCATCAGACAGGGGCTTGTATCAGAAGATAGGCTGAAGGAAGTTTACTCTAATTTTATCCCCGGTAATATTAACCAAGACAGATTCGTTCAAAAGTACAAACCAAACAACATTCTCCTCTCTATCGGGGGCAACGACATTCACTTCAAAGACATATTGACGCTTTGTGTCCTGAGCGGCAAAGGCGACCCGTGCTTCGACTCACAGACCGAGCGCAAAGCGCTACTACGCTTTGTCTACGGCAAGCACGATGCGCTGGTCGCTACCTATCAGCACATATTGCAGCAAAACCCCGACGCAAAGCTATTTGTTGTTGGCTATCCACAGGTCATGAAAGTCGATGGCAATTGCGGCAACAATGTCCACTTTGACAGCAGCGAGGTACGCTTTGGCGCACTTCTAATCAGCAGGCTCAACGACACAATCCAGCGAGCAGCAGAATCTGTTGGAGCACAGTATGTTGACGTGGAAGATGCTTTCGGGGGTAATAAACTATGTGAGGCAACAGGCAAGAATGATGCAGCCGTAAACGGCCTAACAGCTGGCGACGATTCGCTACTCGGCATGCTGGGGAATGAAAGCTATCACCCGACTGCGTATGGGCATATTTTACTAGCGAACAAGATTGCACGAGAAACAGATGACCTTTGGGATTACCCGTCACAAGCGACCGGTCAAAGTGGCCTAGAAGTTACAAATAACGATTCATTTATAACTGGAGCTAAAAGAGACAATGGTATAGTACGAAAACTCGTCATTACAAGTCAGGCACTCAACCCTTACATACAAACTAGCAGAGACGCAAGACTGTATTTTGATGTCAAAACATTGGGAATAAATGCCGGAGAAGCGTACAAAATAGTGTATCATTCAAAAGAGATAGAGCTCAGCAGCGGTTTTGTATCTGCCGACGGAACGATTGACGCCGAACTTAAGCTACCAGATAGTGTTGAGCCAGGCATACACACAGTTCATATCTACGCCACAGACAATACGGGAGAAGATGTCGATATTATGCAGGTCGTTTACCTGGCGGCAAATCCAGCTGACTATGACGGAGACGGCGTAGCAAATGTATCAGACCAGTGTCTGGTCGTACCACAAAGCGGGCACGATGTTGACCATGATGGTACAGATGATGCCTGCGACGGCGTGATAGTCGCCCCCGCAGCAAATGCGGCCACTGGTGCAGAAGCCCAAACTACAACTCCCACGAAACAAACTCCAAAAAACTCAATTGCGGCTAGTGTAATGAGCTCGGGTGATTTCGGCGATATTGTGGGTACAGAGAAAAAAGCAGCCGCTACTACCATAGTAGCCCCAAAGGTCACCTCCAGTATAATGCAAAAAACAAATGAGCTGACGACCGCAGAGCATAATAGCAAAACTGGACTTTACTTCATTTTGGTAGCTAGTTTGTCGGTGTTTATTGCCGCCTATACTTTTACGGTCCGACGACGTGCGCGCTAGTCTCTGGTACTATAAGTAGTATGAAAAAGATAGCCATAGTTGCCTCCGTAGTTGTGTTTTGCGTTTTCTCGGGCCTATTTATAAAACACCAAATTGAAGTGAAGGCCGAGAAAAAAAGGTTTACAAATATGCAGACATGGCTGAAAAGTACAGCAGACCGCATAGCTGCAACCAATGGATTTGTTCAGCGCACCTCAGAGGCATCCTGCGGGCGTAGTAGTGTAAAATTTGGGCAAGGCGAGAGAGATTGTGGCGCAAGTGAATACATCATATACACGGATAAAACCGATACACCAGAAGATATAATGTCTATAAGCTCGCACGCGGAACGAATAATCGCTATGAATCTGCAAGAGATGACGTCCGATAGAGTCACTATGCAGTTACAGAAATATAGGTTTAATCGGTACGGCATAGGTTGTTTCTTGTCTCTATACGATAACACTCAAAGGATATACTCTTTGCCACGCGATTTTACAGGTAAACAAGAGGGCCTTCTGCTAGTTATAGAGTGTGGTGATAGGGCGATGGCAGATTATTTTCCGTCTCGCGACTGAGCGCTCAGCACTTTTTCGTAGACTTCTAGGGTTTGTTCGGCCATGCGGCGCCATGAGTATTTTTGGGCCTGTTCCCTGCCGCGCGCTATCAAATTGCTTCGTAGCGCTTCATCGTTCAAGACGGTCTCAATTTTCTCTGCCATGTCAGCCACGTTTGTGGGGTCAAAATACAGCGCGGCGTCGCCGTAAACTTCTGGTAAACATGTAGCGTTGCTGCTAACGACTGGGGCGTCGTGCGCCATCGCCTCTTGCCCTGGCAGGCCAAACCCTTCGCTCAGGCTTGGGAACACATACACCGCGCAGTGCTCGTACAACCACCTGAGTTGTCCTTCGCTCACGAACCCGGTAAATATAACGTTTGCTATGCCTTCGCGCCTAACGCGCGCAGCGTGTCGTTCGTAATTGACATCGGTTTTCCCGGCCAGCACAAGTACTACCTCCGGGTGTGTTTTTTGGAGCAACACAAAGGCGTTTATAAGCCTCTCAAGATTCTTGTGCGGCGTGGGTCGCCCCGTGTACATCACAAACTGCTTGCCCGCCAACGCCTCGACCGGCTCGCTTGCGTCGTTTATGGGGTCGGCGGCCTCAAGCGTGACGGTAATTTTTTCAAGCGGAACGTGGCAATACGCAGCAACATCATGCTTCACAAACTCAGACGGCGCAATAATGGCCTGAGATTTTCGCGCGGCCCGCCGGTTAACCCACTTGTATACCTGCTGCTTAGCCCAATACACGGCCGGGTTTTTGGCGGGGTTACCGAACCGGGTAGTGGTGAGGTCGTGCATGGTTGTCACCGCCTTCCCTGCGAACAAAACCGGCTGCTGCACCATCGTAAAATGCACAAGGTTGGGCCTGAGGCCTTCGATCTGCTGTCTTAGGGTTAGCTGTTCGGCGAGCGTAAATTCTTTTATGTCTGACGCGACTATGTCAAAACCAGGCGCGAGCTCCCGGAGGGCCGCAAGGCGGGGCGATTTTGCCAGTACGGTAAACGAGTGAGGTGACTGAAGCGCGTGGAGG
>JAKPIL010000203.1 GCA_029549845.1 bacterium | reverse complement strand
CGTATGAACGCCTTGTAGAACGTTTCTTCGTTATATAGCTCCGAGGCTAGCAAAAGTCGCCTAAACATCGTCAGCCTCCCGTATCGTATCAATCCCGAGTTGTTCCAGCTTGTCGCTTAGCCGTTCAATCTCATCGAAAATACAGTTCCAGTTTTCCCTGCGAGGGTCCACCAAAGAAAATACCCCATCCGCAAGGTTGGGGTATTTTCTTTAGATCGGGCAGCGTCCGAGGCTTGAACTGGGAGTCGGCGTAGCCGCCAGTTCGACGCCAGCGTAGCCACGCGCAGGAGCTTGCTCCGAGCATGGCGTAGTGCGCGAGCCGCAGGCGAGGCATGGGAGGAACCACTGGGTACGACCCTAGCGCTGCCCAGGGTCTACCTGGCTGGTTATAAAACTAGCCTAGCTAATCGCAGTGCCAAACGCACGGCCAACGGCGTACGTTACAGCCATAGCGGCTATTCCGCCTACCAATACCCGAATAACTGCCGCACGCTTGTTGGCTCCCCCAAACTTAGCGCTGTAGTACCCAGTCAGGAACAATCCTACCACCACCGCAACAAGCGTGATTTGTATGCGTGTCTTGTCAGGAGATGCCACTGCCGCTACGAGCGGTATGAGCGCACCCAAGCCGAACGAAAAGAAAGAGGCTATCCCGGCGGTCAGTGGGTTTGTAAGATCTTCTTCGTCAAGTTTGAGTTCCGCTTCCAGGTGTGCCTTTACTGGATCATTCGCACTGAGCTCGCGGGCAAATTGCAGCGCTGTTTTCTTCGATACACCCTTTTGTTCATAAAAGCTCGCCAGGTCTTCAAGCTGGCTTTTTGGGTCGCTTGCGAGCAACTCTTTTTCACGGTCTATAAATGCTCGTTCGGTGTCGCGCTGCGTACTGACCGATACGTACTCTCCCACCGCCATACTAATAGCACCGGCAATCAGCCCAGCAAGGCCAGCGGTAAATATGGCACCCTTGTTATTGGTCGCACCGGCCACACCAAAGATGAGTCCGGCTGTGCTCACCACGCCGTCGTTTGCACCAAGCACCGCAGCACGCAGGCCGTTGAGCTTATCATTGCGTGACAATGCTAGTTTTTTCTTAAATTCGTCCATATATTTTCTACTTTTCCTTTGTTGGGTGATGAGGGGCTCGAACCCCCGACCTCGGCAATGTGAATGCCGCGCTCTAGCCAACTGAGCTAATCACCCATCTTCAAGATAGTATACCACCAGACTTGCGTGGGCTCGACCCACCTTCGGCGGGCCCGGAACTTCTCTGTAGGCAACCAGTTGCCACCGGAAGATTCCCTTGCAGCCAGCCACTGGCTAGCCTCACCCCGACCTCGGCAATGTGAATGCCGCGACCAACGCCAACTGAGCTAATCACCCATGACTAGGAGGATCTTGCCGCATCCTGCGGCCCCGGAAGTTCACTGTTGCAAACAAGTTTGCACCGGAACATTCCCTTGCGGACAGTCACTGACTATCCTCACCTCCTCACCGATTTGGAATGAATCCAAATACGGTTCTCCTCCTGCCCTGAAGCTCGGCTATCGCCTCGTTGACGATATCTGATGCTTTGGTTGCACTAGTAAGTATACGCTAGTTCGGAGATGATGTGGATAGGTGCCAGAGGCGGCAGTGCTGGCAGTGGTAGGCGTGCGGACGGGAACCGTACCAGTATTCACTCGTGGTAGCCGTGGCCTGAGCCTGTTTTTTGCTCTCAAACGTAATCTTATCCGCGCACGGTAGTTTCACTTCATTTGTACTATTTATATCTGTCGGTTTCACTTGGTTTCTGTTTTCTGCTTTATTTATGCCGAGTGCATTTGCCCAACAATGACTGCTTCGTACGGGTGCAGTTTGAGCACGTGTTTACGAGAAATTTTGGCCGGGTTTGCCTGCTGCGAAGAAATGAGCACGTGACTTCCTGGCGGGACCGCGTAGCTGCGACGCCGGTTTGAGAAATTAAGTACTACCATGAGCTGCTCATTCCCGTGCATCCGCACAAACGAAAAGACGTGTGGGTTCGAGCTGTCGAGTGTTTGGTAACCGCCGTGCTTTAGCACATCACTTCGTGCCCTAAAATCGAGTAGCCACGTGTAGAGCGCGAGGAATGAATCATATTTTTGCGACAATGTCGCAACGTTTACTTCGTCGTGCTGTCCCGCAAGCGGCAACCACGGCTTGACCGTACTAAACCCAGCATACTCGTCCGCACTCCACTGCATGGGCGTGCGCTCTGGGTCCCTGCCCTGGTTCAACCCCGGCTTGATAACGTTCAGCGGGTCCTGTTCCTCTGAGGGGCGTATAATGCCGTTTTTCATCCCAAGCTCATCGCCGTAGTACACCACCGGCAGCCCGGGCAGGGTTGTCTGGAGCACGGCCACTAACCGCGCTTGCCGCTCACCCACGCGTGAAACCAACCGCGGCTGATCGTGGTTGCCAAAACAGTACACCGGCGTGTGCTGGTCAACGTCTAGAAATCCCTGGAACTCAGTAATAAAATGCCTGAAACTCGGTGCCGAAAACTCCCGCCCGATCCCCTCAAAGTTAAACGGCATACTCACCCGTGGGTTGACGCCGTAAAAGCCCAGGTACTGGTCGCGCGATGTGAAAACGCCGTCTGGATAATCTTCGAATATCATAATCTTGTCGGGGTACTGCTCGACAACATCGGTAAGTTCGCGTAGGTACTCAAACAGATGCGGTCCAAACCGACTCTGCACATGAAGCAGCGAGGCAAACGGGTCAGCGTTTGGCGCATCGGTGAAGGCTGGGTTTTTTGGATCATCCCGGTAGTGCTCATCCTTCGAAACCCAACGCACAGCGTCAGCACGAATACCATCGACACCCATATCAAACCAAAAGCGCAGTATGCTCTGCATTTCCTGGCGAACAGCTGGATTGCGCCAGTTGAGGTCAGGCTGCTCTTTCAAAAACGTATGCAAGTAGTATTGGCCCGTGGTTTCATCCCACTCCCACGCAGAACCACCGAATATACTGAGCCAGTTATTTGGCGCAGAGCCATCTGGCTTTGGGTCGGCCCATGTGTAGTACTCACGCTTTGGATTATCGCGCGAGGTCTTTGACTCGCGGAACCACGGATGTTCATGGGAGGTATGGTTCGGCACAAAATCTATCATGACCTTTATGCCACGGGCGTGAGCCCCGGCTAGCAGTTCTTTGAAGTCATCGAGCGTACCAAACAGCGGGTCTATATCGCAGTAGTTACTGACATCGTAGCCAAAGTCTGCCATGGGGCTCGGAAACAGTGGCGAAAACCATATGGCATCCACCCCGAGCGCACCTTCCCCGCCCTTTAGGTAATCAAGCCGGCTTATGACGCCGCGTAAGTCGCCTACCCCGTCACCATTGCTATCTTGGAAACTCCGCGGATAGATTTGGTACACAGCGTTGACATCTTTCCATGTTTTTGACGGTGCATTCATGAATACAGTATACCGTGCTCCACTGCGAAGCTCTACCTTTTTGTAAGGATATACTCGCGGATGTATGCGTATCGCAACAACCGTCTACTGACGAGTAAGGCGAACTGTGCTAGCAACAAGGTTGTCGCTGCTGTCACGGGCGCCGAATGCCATGATGGTGTCGTTTACCTTGGCGGGCTTGTCGTCACCCGAGTAGGTTGTATTGTCATTCACCGTTACCTTGGTGGTAGCTCCATTGCCGGCCACGGTTATAGTATCGCCATCTACGGCGGTGACTACTCCCATGACGCGGGTGCTGGTGGTGGTATTTTCGTTGCTACCAGTACGGTCGCCCATCATGCCCCCACGAGGACCACCGCTCTCCATCATGCCGCCACCCGTCGCTCCGGAGCGTGCGCTATATCCTTGCATCATGGTTCCGCTACCAAATCGATCCGCTCGGTCAAAACGGTCACTCGAACGCTTGCCAAGTGTAAATGCCGTGCACAGCAAACCAAAGAAAACCAGCGCCAGAACTATCATGGTGAGTGTCGAATTACTGGGCCGCGTCCAGTGCTTTTCACCTGGTTGGGTACTTTTTACTTCGGTGGTCTTTACTTCTTTTACTTTTTCTTCAGCCATGAGTTTGCTCCTGATTATTCATTACTGTACTCATATATACCCTAAAACGCTGAACACTTGCTGAGTAAAACAAGATTGGGAGGCTCTAGGTTATAGGTTGGAGGCTGGAGGGAATGCCTGCGGCCGAAGGCCGCTAATAATCCGTCGCGTCAGCGACGTCAGCTAGTAGTGGCCATGCGGAAGCTCCTGGCTCATGGTGTTGTCGGCTTTGACAACTTCCGTAAGGCGGCACGAGTTGTTTGACGATGGGTAGTATTGCCGGTGGCAATACTACCCTGAGGAGTTCTCGTGTCGGTTGTCAAAACGAACAACAGCTGACCAAGAGATGGAGCTCTGGCCTGGTTTCTTTAGCCATCTTTCTTTGGCAGTAAAGAAAGATGGTCGCCGGGCGGGGGCGAAACCCCGCATTCACTGAATCCTGACGGCCCGAGAACTGCCGTTATTGGAGGTGAAGCTAGAAAGGAGGAAGATCTTTCGACTTCGCTCAAGATGACAGGAGTGGAAGTTGAGCGCGACCAGCGATGCTGTAGGAGATCTCTCCACTGCGGTCGAGATGACAGTGGGCGGAGGTGGCGCGGGGTGGACGCGCAAGAGTACCCTGGAGCGTGAAAGGTCGGAGCTTTCACGTTCCACTTACGCTCAATTATTGTTG
>JAKPIL010000198.1 GCA_029549845.1 bacterium | reverse complement strand
GCCGTACGCAGCTGCAGGCTCATGGCCGTTGATACAATGTCGTACGATGTCGCGCCAAAATGCACATAGGGCTGCGCAGCTTCGGGCAGCTCCTTTTTGATAGTGTTTATGATGGCTTTTACATCATGGCGAGTTGTTTTTTCTTCTTCCGCCACGTCTTCCACCCGTATCCGGCGGCTGGCGGCGTCGATCTGCTCGGCCACTTCCTGGCTGCATATGCCAAACTCTGCTAGTCCGTAGGCAAGCGCCGCCTCTATGTGCGCCTGGGTGAGGACACGCGTTTTTTCAGATAGATACTTTGCAATTTCTGCGTCGTAGTAGCGCCCATCGAGAGGATCGATAGAGTTAAAGCGGTTGTCATCAGTCGGCTCCGCAAGTGTCAGTGGTTGTAGGCTCATGCGTTCTCCTTTAGGGCGGTTAGTAGGTTTGCCTCAATTCGTTGGAGGACATCGGCGTCGTCTGCTGGGGTATATGCCTGACCGCTGAGCGTCTCGTACACGTAGCGGTAGCGGCGCTCTAGCTCAGCGATGACGGCCTCCGGTACGGCTGGCGCGGCACTGGCCTCGGCATACGGGTCAAACCGTTCCTTGAACCACAGGCGCAGGTATTCTTTATCGTAGTTTTCTGGCTCTTCACCGGCGGCAATCCGCGCCTGATATGTCTCACCAAACCAGTAGCGCGACGAATCTTGTGTATGAATCTCATCTATCAGCACAATCTTCCCCTCGCTATCCAGCCCAAATTCGTACTTGGTATCAACCAGGAGCAAACCTTTGGCCTCGGCCGTTTTCTGGCCGAACGCAAATAGTTCCAGCGCAATCCGGCTCATTGTCTGCCAGGTTTCTTCGCTCAACAAACCTTCGGCAACTGCCTCAGCCGGTGTGAGATTGCGGTCGTGGGCTTCAAATTTAGTAGTGGGAGTCAGGACCGGTTCGGGCAGTTTATCGTTCTTTTTCAGGCCATCAGGCAGGGTAAAGGTGCCGTAATCGCGCTGGCCTGCAGAATACGTGTGCCACAGCGACGTGTTTGTGACCCCTGTTATATAGCCACGTACGACCATTTCTATAGGCACCACGGTATATTTGCGGCCGTAGGCCACATTTGGGTCCGGGTAGCCAATGATATGATTCGGCACAATTGACGCCGTTTGCTCAAACCACCACCGGCTCGTGGCCGTCAGCAGTTCGCCCTTGTGCGGCACAAGTGCCAAGATACGGTCAAATGCGCTGTAGCGGTCGCTCGCCACCAGCATCAGCCGGTCGCCAAAGTCGTACACATCGCGCACCTTACCGTGATACACCGCCTGGCAACCAGGCAACTTAAAATCTGTCCCCTCGAGAATTGCTTTATTCATAGTGGTTATTATACAGAGTTAAGAGATAAGAGTTAAGGGGAGAGTTAGGTTTTAGGTTAGAGGGTGAGGCATGGAGCAAGGAGTATGAAGCATGAGTTAAGAATGCGGCCGCAGGCCGTTTGATATTCGTCGCGTGAGCGACGTTAACTAATGGTGGCCATGCGGAAGCTCCTGGCTCAGGTGTTGTCGGCTTTGACAACTTCCGTAAGGCGACAAAACTTGTTTGAATGGAGGAATAGGTTGCTTGTAGCAAGCTATCCGGAATGAGTTGTTTTGTTGGTTGTCAAAACGAACAACAGCTGACCAAGAGGCTGGAGCCCTGGCCTGGTTCTCAAGTCCAGGACCTTTTGGCAGCAAAAGGTCCTGGTTGCCGTGCGGGGGCGAAACCCCGCATCTCATGAGTCTGGTAGTCTGAGAACTGCCACCTAGAAATGAGGTGAAAGACGAGAACAGGGAGATCTCTCCGCTACGGTCGAGATGACAGAGGAGGGAGGGGGTTGGCGGCATCCCCACACATACGCTACAATATAGTTAATGCAACAGGGAGCGGCAAAACGACCTACTATTGGTATTGTTGGCGGAGGCCAACTGGGTCGCATGCTCACGCTCGCCGCTAAACCACTCGGCTACGATGTTGTCGTGGTCGACCCCGGCACAAACTGCCCGGCCGCCCAGGTTGGCGCCACCGAAATCACCGCAAACTTGTACGATGAAGCCGCCTTGAAAGAACTAGCCAGCCGCAGCACCATCATCACCGTCGAAATAGAACACCTCGACACGCATGTTCTAGAAGCACTCGAGAAAAACGGTGCCGTCATTCACCCCGCACCCGCCACGGTCAGGCTCATCCAGGACAAATACCTCCAAAAGGCATTTTTGCGCGAGCATTCCGTCCCGGTTGCCGATTTTACAGAGGTGACTTCCACCGCGGATGCCAAGGCGGCCCTCAAAAACTTTGGCGGCAAAATGCTGCTAAAAACCCGCCACGGCGCCTACGATGGCCGGGGCAATATGGTCACACAGAGCCCCGCCGACATCGCCAAAGCTTTTGCACTTTTTGAAGGAAAGCAGCTTTACGCCGAAGCATTTGTGCCGTTTGAGCGAGAACTTGCCGTCATGGTCGCCCGCAGCGTCGATGGTGACGTGCAGGCATATCCCGTCGTGCAGACCATCCACGAGCGCAATATTTGCGTCGAAGTCCTGTCGCCCGCGCCAGTCCCAGCGGCTGTTCAAGAAAAAGCACACGAGCTTGCCGTAACCGTTGCCAACCTACTCAAAGGTGCCGGCATGTACGGCATAGAAATGTTCCTCACCGAGGCCGGGGAAGTGCTGGTGAACGAAATCGCCCCCCGCGTCCACAACAGTGGTCACCACACTACCGAGGGCAACCGCACCTCACAGTTCGAGCAGCACATCCGCGCCATCACGGGGCTACCCCTGGGCGATACAAGACTCATAGCTCCAGCCACCGTCATGGTGAACATCCTGGGTGAACGCAATGGCGACACCGAAGTGAAGGGCTTATCCGATGCACTAGCCATCCCAGGTGTACACGTACACCTCTACGGCAAAAGCCCTACCAAAGTCGACCGCAAAATGGGCCACCTCACCGCCACCGCAGACACCCTAGACCAAGCCCGCCAGAACGCCCACGCCGCCCGAAAGGCCCTCAGTATATGACCCACCCATGTGAAAGGATAATCCTCTCACATCTTTTTGTGAGAGGATTATCCTTTCACACGTTTGAAGGAGAGAGGCTGTGATTAAGCTCGTCGTATTCGACTGGAATGGCACGTTGCTCGCCGATACAGCCGCTGTCGTAGAATCCGTTAATACAGGAGAAATGCCCGTACTAAACCATCCGCCCATTACCGTTGCCGAGTACCAGGCAACCTACGACATACCACTCCATAATTACTACCGAGCCCTCGGAGTGAGCGATGAAGACCACGAAAAACATGCCGCGGCGCTTAGCAAAGGATTTCACGATCATTACGAACAACTTGTTGGAAAAACTAAAACTCGGCCCGGTGCTCGCCGCGCCCTCGACGACCTACACGCAAAACACATTCAACGCATTATTCTGAGTAACCATATTACAGACCGCATCGCCGAGCAACTCAAACGGTTAAAGCTCGCCCATCATTTTGAGTATATTTTAGCAAACGAACACAGTGGGCTAGTTCATAAAACCGGTAAGCAACATCGGCTCGAAAAATACTTAGAAGAGCACGACATTCCCGCCACAGACGTTGTGATTGTGGGCGACTCGCTTGAAGAAATCAGGATCGCTCATGCGCTCGGAACAAAAGTGATATCAATCACCGGAGGAACCTGTTCCATCAAGCGTCTGCGAGAAGCGAAGCCCGATGCGATAATTAGTTCGCTATTTCAACTTAATAAAGTAGTGGAGGAGATGTCATGAGTCAACCCGTGGTCGGAATTATTATGGGGTCAGATAGCGATCTCGACGTCATGAGCGAGGCCGCAAAGACCCTCGATGAATTCGGCGTGGCCTACGAAGTCCGCGTCGTGTCGGCACACCGCACACCAGATGTCATGGACGAATACGCTTCCACCGCGGCCAGCCGGGGGCTCAAGGTCATCATCGCCGGGGCAGGCGGTTCGGCTCACCTGCCAGGCATGACTGCATCTCACACGGTACTGCCCGTCATAGCCGTGCCCGTCAAGCGCGATCATCACGGCCATGAAGCGTTCTGGTCAAGCATCAAGATGCCT
>JAKPIL010000151.1 GCA_029549845.1 bacterium | reverse complement strand
ATATGTGCTCCCGCCATAGCCAAGGCCAAGCCCTGCTACCGCGAGCAAAATGGTAATTGGATCCATGCTCTCCCTTTCGTTCGGATGGGCACTAGTGCAGCAATCGCTTTCACTTCTCTAGCTGCGCGCTATCAACCCACCAAATTTCGTATAAAAATTAACAAAGTGGCTTTCCCGTAAACTCCTAAGAATGCCTCCCTAAATAATACGCCCGCGGAGAGCCAACCGTCAATGCTATGACCGTGCTCAAAATAGGGCTACCTTCATGCGCACGCAGGCACCCTCCCCCACCGGCCGGGCCTCGAAGCCTACTGCATCACCGCGCGGACAATAACGCGCTGCTGTAGAGAAAATGTTCCCGGCACCTGGCTACCCGCACAGGTTATAAGCGTGAGCCCCGGCTTGGCTGTGTCCGCAGATACAAGCAGACTACTCATATCTACCTTGTCTTTATCAACCACCTGCACGTCAACCACCTTGTAGGTAAAAGTTTGGTTGTCACCACGCGTAACCGTCACATCGTCACCAGCTACCAACTTCGCAAGATCGTGGAAAATTCCGTGTGTCTTCCCTATCCCCGAATGGCCGTCTACCAGCATTGCCCCGTTTTCGCCCGGGTGCGATGAGGCGTTATACCAGCCGGTGTCATAAATGCCGTACGGTGCCTGCAACTCATTTTTAGCGTCAACCCCCATAGAGAGCACCCGGGCGTGCGCCGCGAGCTTTGGAATGTCTATGTACCGAGGATTCGCTGGGGCAACGACGTAATTGCGCACAGCCTTCGGAGCTGGCTTTTCTGTCGATGGCGGCGTGGCGCTGCTAGAGGTGGTGGCGGTGATCGTCTCGCCCTTCACCTGCGCGGTTTTTTGTAGTGCCTTTACTTGCACAGCTACCTGTTTGTTTGCGTGGAGCCCGCTCAGGCCCGCGTACAATCCTACACCAAATACAATGAGCGCAGCTGCGTACATGAACGCTTGCTTGTGTAGAGTGCGGTGTTTAGCGCGTGGTTTCGCCGCGGCAATATGCTGACGTGGCTGGATGGTCTCGGCACGCTGGGCGGCATGGCGTGCGACGTGCTTTGGCTTTACGTCCATATACTGCCGAGTGCCCGGCTTTGCTGGGTTGCCTGGAACCACGCTTTTGGTTACAACCGGATGCTTTCTGACCGTTACCACGTCTTGTATAGTCCGCGTTTGTACGGGCCGAGGCACATAGGAAACACTACGGCGTTTATACCGTAGTGCTCCTGCAAAAACCTGGTTGTCGAGCGTCAAACGCGCTTGCGACATTGCATAATCCTTTTTGTTTTATTTGCGTCGGCGAGCTGCATGTGCCCGAGCATGAGCTGGGCGAGTCTTGCGTGCCATGCCTACAAGTACGATGGCCGCACCCGCGGTTGCGCCAAGTGTCAGTAGTGGGTTAGCCGAAATAAGCGCGAAGCCGGTGTCTGGTACGCCTACGCCACCCATGACAGTGAGCGTTACGTCATTACCGGTGCCGCCCACGTAGCTTATTTTAAAGAGTATCCCATCCTGGGTAAATGTTGCGCCTTCTGGTAGAGCCTTAAAGGTTCCCTTAACTGCTTTATCACCCTGGTTGTCAATGATGACAAATACTTTTCCTTTGGCCGGTGCAAACGTGCCGTATTTTATGGCCGTTAGCGTGGCCGATGTGTCATCGATGGTGACCGATGGGTCTACGCTAGGGGAAGTAACCTGAATTTGATCATAGCTAGTGCATGGGTCGTTGCCACCAAGCTCAAACTGATATTCTCCGGCAAGGTTTATTGTTGATGCCTTCAGGCAGCCCGGACTATGACCGGGAGCAATGATTCCACCAGAGCTAACATACAGATCGAGTACCGTACCGGTGCCCTTAAGTATTCCGCTAGCATCCACATGGGTTGTACCATAGGTTCCATCAACAATAGCAATATTGTTCTTTCGCACATCTATGCTTTGCGTAATTGACGTGTCGCTATACGATGTCGTGACGACCTGTTGAGTTTGAGTTCCAGTTTGGGTTGCAGAATTATTAGACGTAGGGTTTATAGTCAGAACCCCATACGCCGCAGGGTCGACCTCGAGCTTAAAGCCACTCCCCGTTACAGCACCCTTAACGTCTACGGTCGATTCCTGGCCTGGATATATATATGCATCAGATAATAGTGTGATGGGAGAGGTCACGGACCAAGTAGTACTAGCATACGCACAACTACGGCCACCGTTGTTACATACCGCATCAAATCCCAAGACTGGTCGCGTGGTTCCGGTGCCGCCCCCTAATGTTATTGGAGCGCTATAAGTTGGCGCTATGTCCGCCCCTGGATCGAGTATTAACGATGCACCATTCTGCAGAACAATCCCCCCGGGTACGCTAGACGCACCGGTAGCAGCCTTAACCCCCGAAGATAGTATCAGCTTTCCAGTAATATTCCATTTAGTATACAGGCTGAGATACCCTTGCCCCACAAGCGTAACATCACCATCTGCAACTGTGGTAGCTGTGCTAGTGGCACTCCCAACCGTAAGTGTCGTTCGACCAATGTCTGTCGGAGCTTGAGCATCTGTAACGATTGCGCCGTTAGCAAGCCTGAGACTATTAATGTACAGTTGTGTACTCACCCCGCTATTACTACTCTCTAACCTCACACCGCCAAGTGCAATGTTTATATCATTATCTATGCTTTCCTCAACAATCCAGCTACCATTATAGTTAGCTGTTCTTAACAAAATAATGTCTCCTGTTTGCGGTGTTCCGCCCCCACAATTGCTCCAGTTTGATACCGTACTGAATTTGTTGTCGGTATATGTGGCGCCCGTTTGCTGCCATAGACAAGTTTGAGTGGCGGCGTGGGCCACGCCGGTGAAGCCCATGGTGAGCAGCGAAGACAGTGAGAGCACTGCTGCGCTTGTGCCCGAAAGAACGCGTTTGAAACGTTTCATGTTTATCCTTTTGTTGTTTTTGTTGGTAATGCTAGTTATGTTTATACTACACGTGCAAGCGTAGCACAAGCACTTTTTTGGGGAAATAGGTTGTGGAAGGTTATAGGTTAAAGGTTTTAGGTTAGAGAGAAGCGCCTGCGGCCGAAGGCCGCTAGTAATTCGTCGCGTCAGTGACGTCAGCTAGTAGTGGCCATGCGGAAGCTCCTGGCTCATGGTGTTGTCGGGTTTGACAACTTCCGTCAGGCGGCACGAGTTGTCTGACGATGGGTAGTATTGCCGGTGGCAATACTACCCTGAGGAGTTCTCGTGTCGGTTGTCAAAACGAACAACAGCTGACCAAGAGGTGTAGCCCTGGCCGAGGTTTCTCGCTTCCTCTTTTCTGGTAAAAGAGGAAGTCGG
>JAKPIL010000023.1 GCA_029549845.1 bacterium | reverse complement strand
CCCACGGCTTGCAGCCCGCGTGCCAGCTGTTCTACGAGTTGTTGCGAAGACTCGCGCGTATCGCAGGCGATGACGATGTGCTCGCCCTCATGCGCAAACTGTGTGCCAACGGCGCGGCCTATGGCCGTTGTGCCGGCCTGGTCCAGCGGATAGGTGCCTGCCAGGGCTCGTACGCCATCTGTGCCAAAGAGTTCCCTGCTCACTTGTTATTTTCCGCTCACTGCCACGAACTTTTCGACCAGGAAGCGAATGTCTTCCTCGGTGTGCGCGGCGCTAATCTGCACGCGAATGCGGGCTTTGCCCTTTGGCACGACCGGGAAACTAAAGCCAACGACGTAGATGCCTTCAGTAAACAGCTTGCGGGCGGTTTCTACGGCGTCTTTTTCCTCGGCAAACATGATAGGCGTAATGGGGTGCTCGCTGCCAGCGACGTTGAAGCCAGCTTCGCTCATGAGGCTGCGGAACAGCGCGGTGTTGTCTTTGAGTTTTTTGACAAGTTCTGGGTGTTGCTGGACGTAGTCGAGCGCGTACAGCGATGCGCCGCAGGTGCCGACTTCCATGGCGTTGCTAAAGAGGTAGGTGCGTGAACGCTGGCGGAGGAAATCTACCGCTTCCTTATGGCTTGCTATGAATGCGCCGCCGGCCCCGCCGAGGGCTTTGCCGTAGGTGCCGGTGAGGAAGTCAATGCGTTCGGTGGTGCCGGTAAACTCCGGTGTGCCGCGCCCTGTGGCGCCCAGTACGCCGGTGGCGTGGGCGTCATCTACCATGACCAGAGCGCCGTATTTGTCGGCAAGGTCACAGATGTCTTTCAGGGGTGCAATGTGCCCGTCCATGCTAAAAACGCCGTCCGTAGCAATCACTTTGAGGCGTTTGTCTTTGACGCTTTCTAGCTTGGCCTCTAGGTCTGCCATGTCCATGTGAGCATAAATGAGGCGTTCGGACTTGGTGAGGCGCACGGCGTCGATGATGCTGGCGTGGTTGAGCTCATCGCTGATGATGGCGTCTTCTGGGCCAAAGAATGTCTGGAACAAGCCAACATTAGCCATGAAGCACGATGAATACAGAATGGCGTCTTCCATGCCAAGGAACTTCGCGGTGGCGGCCTCTAGCTCTTTGTGAATGCCCTGCGTGCCGCATATGAAGCGGACGCTGGCTTGGCCAAAACCCCACTTGGCGAGGGCGGCATCGGAAGCCTCGCGTACGCCATCGGTGCCGGAGAAGCCGAGGTAGTTATTTGCGCAGAAGTTGAGCAGTTTCTTGCCTTCCACTGTGATTTCGCGGCCCTGCGGTGACATAATAACGCGCTCTTCTTTCCAGAGAGATTGGTCTTTTATGCTTTGCAGTTCGGTGTCTAGGATGGGTTTGAGTGCGGTGTACATAGGGCTCCTTTGTGGGTTATAGGGTCTAGGGACTAGGTTTTAGGTGGGAGGTTTTAGGTTGTAGGGAGTTGGCTATAACCTACAACCTATAACCTTAAACCTCTCATTTTTCCATGTTAAATATCAGTTTCGGGTGCTCGTTCATTGTCTGTTCAAAAACAGCTGGGTCAAATTCGCTGAGGTTTAGCACGGTGTCTTTGCCGCCGTTTAGGATGACATTCCATACTTTATCCTGGACGCCGTTGCTGGTTTGCGACAAGACGCGCTGTGAAAGCTGCCAGGTTTTGAAGATTTCACGGCCGATGACGCAGTGTATGGTCAGCCCGGCCACAATGAGGCGCGGAAAATGCGGGATGGTCATATCGCCGTCCTTGACGCCAAAGAGAATGACGTGGCCGCCGCGGCGGGT
>JAKPIL010000110.1 GCA_029549845.1 bacterium | reverse complement strand
TTCGTGAGTACGGTTGGCATCAATGAAGAGATCATTAAACGATACATTGAAAACCAAGGCCAAGCCGACGAAGGGCAAAACAACGTATCGTTGTTTTGAGTCAGTGAATACCCCGACCGTCAGGTCGTGGGAAGTTTATTTCATTGTCATCCCGACCGAAGTGGAGGGATCTCGTTAGGTGCAAATACGATAAGATCTTTCGGCTTCGCTCAAGATGACACTCAAAAAGTGCACGTGGGTCAGACGGGTGATGCCCTTTCTGTATAGTATGCTGCGCGCTGGGTTATTTTTTGGCTTGGCTAACAACGAGTCGTTTGGTAAGTTCGAGCTGTTTTTCTTGGACAATACGGTTGATGCGGACGAGGTCGGCAATCACGCCTAGTGAATAGCTGATGAGGCCCCCAGCCATAAACACGGTGCCAAATATGAGTGATTGCACGTGTCCTCCCGGTTGACTATCAAAGAAGCCCCACAGAAAACGACCGAATGGGATAACGCCAAGCAGAAGCAGTACGGTGCCAACGGGGATGAAGAGCGCGTATGGGCGGTACATGACAAAAGCGCGGAAAATAGCGGCGCCAGACTTCATGACGTGTTCGGCGCTTGAATTAAACAGCCGTGATTCACGGGTTTTGGGATTCACCTTGATTTTGACTGTCGCGATGCCAATGCCGTTGTTGCCCGCCTGGATGAGTGTTTCCATGGCGTAGCTGAAGCGTGTGACGACATTGAGCTTAAATGCGGTTTCGCGGCTGTAGGCACGGAAGCCACTTGGTGCGTCGGGTAGGTTGGTGCGGGCTGCTTTGTTCAGCGTCCAGGTGCCAATCTTTTGAAAGAGTTTTTTGCCTGGGGAAAAGTGGACGATTTTTTGGACTTGCCTATCGGCAATGACCATATCGGCCTTCCCTTCCATAATTGGGGCTATGAGCCGCGGAATGTCTTCGCTGGGATATTGGTTGTCGCCATCGGTGTTTACGATAATATCGGCACCGATGGAAAGACAGTACAGCACGCCGTCTTGGAACGACTGTGCGAGGCCGCGGCGGCGTGGGTGGCTCACAAAATGCGACACACCGTGTGCCTTGGCGACTTTTACTGTTTTGTCATCGGACCCATCATCTATAACCACTATCACAATATCGTCAATACCATCGATATGCTTCGGTATGGTTGCCAGCACATCGGGTAGTGTGTTTTCCTCATTTAAACACGGTATTTGAACACATAAACGCATAATTATTTCTCCTTGGTTTCATCGTAGCATGTTTGGGTGTAACTTGGTATACTGGCAGCAATATGCGAGAAGTGGACACTGTGAGGGTAACCATCATCGGGACTGGTTACGTTGGTTTAGTAACTGGCGTGTGTCTGGCACATAGTGGCCATAAGGTCACGTGTATTGACATAGACGCTGGCAAAGTCGCGCGCATGCAACAAGGCGAAGTCCCTATATACGAACCAGGGCTTGAGCCGCTTTTTCGGACCGTGCTTGCGAACGGCACGCTCACGGTCACGACCGACCTCGCGGCTGCGGTTAAGACGGCCGAGGTAGTGTTCCTGGCCCTGCCTACGCCACAAGGTGCAGACGGTGCAGCCGACCTTTCGTCGGTGTTGGCGGTGGCTGACCAGCTGGGTGGTTTGCTGGCTGGCTTCACGGTTGTCGTTACCAAAAGCACGGTGCCCGTAGGTACTGGTGATGAAGTAGCGAAGCGTATTCGCCGCACGGCCACAGCGGATTTTGCGGTGGCTTCAAACCCTGAATTTCTGAGAGAAGGCTTGGCGGTAGAAGATTGTCTTCACCCGGACCGAATTGTTATAGGTACGTCCAGCGAGCCTGCGCGTGCGCTCCTGCATAAGCTCTATGCGCCGGTAGTTGAGCGTGAATCACAGTTTGTGGACATGAATGTCCGCTCAGCAGAACTCACGAAGTATGCGGCAAACTCATTCCTTGCTATGAAAGTATCGTTCATAAACGAAATTGCGAACTTGAGCGAACGCCTGGGCACCGATGTTGAGGCAGTGCGCCGGGGTATTGGCCCCGATCCGCGTATAGGTGAAAAGTTCTTGCAGGCGGGAATTGGGTACGGTGGCAGCTGCTTCCCTAAAGATGTTGAGGCGCTGCTGTACACCTCGAAGACGCATGACTATGACTTTAAACTGCTAGAGAGCATCGTTATCATCAACCAGAGCCAAAAAGTACGTCTTATCCAGAAGCTGGAGGCGTATTTTGTAGACGGACTGGCTGGTAAGCGGCTGGCACTGTGGGGTCTGGCCTTTAAGCCCGATACTGACGATGTACGTGAGTCGCCTGCCCTGCACATGATTCCGCTACTGCTCGAGAAAGGCGCAACCGTGGTTGCGTATGACCCACACGCGCGGCACACGGCCGAAAGCGTCCTTGGCCAGCACGAAAACCTGGTGTACGTCGAAACAGCCCTTGAGGCGACGCAGTCGGCCGATGCCCTCTGTATTGTCACCGAATGGGATGAGTTTAGAACTGCCGACCTAAACGCGGTGCATGGCAGCCTGGCGGAGCCAGTTATTTTCGATGGTCGCAACCTTTTTGAGCCTACCGATATGAAGGCAGCAGGTTTCCACTACGAGGCCATTGGCCGCGCGTCTGACGAGCAAGACTAGCACGAATTTTGCACCAGCCAGCCTGCTCAGATGCGGAGCATCTGACACCGCTGGCTTCTTTGACTCCTGCACATTTTTCCTTTCCAGTACTCACTTCACCGTACTTTAGTACGGCTCGTTCCGTGACCAACGGAGAAAATGCACATGAGTTCAAAGTGCGAAACTCGTGACCAGTAGGCGTACGTATGGGTACACCTCGGAGCGTCATGAGGTCACGATACATAAAAATATCCCCAGAGTAACTCCGGGGATATTTTAGCCTTTTTAGCTTTAGGTCAGGATGACTTAATAGCGGCGGTCGTTGTAACCACCACGGTCACCGCCACGGTCGCCACCAAAGTCACGGCGTGGAGCGCGTGGTTCTTGTGGGCGAGCTTCGTTGACGACAATAGTGCGGCCATTCATTTCGCTGTTGTTCAACTTGTTGATAGCTGCTTTAGCAGCCTCGTCGTCGTCAAACTCTACAAAACCAAAGCCTTTTGAGCGGTTGGTTTCGCGGTCGATGATGACCTTAGCTGATGCTACTGTTCCGAACTCTGCAAAGAGATCGGCCAGTTGGGTGTCGTCCACTGACCATGGCAGTGAGCCGACGAATAGTTTGGTTGCCATTAAATGGAACCCTTTCTTTCGGTTGTCGCTGGAGGTAATCCCGAAAGAACCGGTCTTAGCTGCGCCTCGTCATCGAACATAACTTATTAATCTTTCTAGAACCTGAATTGCCGGATTTTTCGCCGGCTACCCCTTTTTCGCAGCCTTCTAGTACTTGGGAGCATAGCACGGAGGAGCCGTTTACACAAGGTGAAATTCGATTCTTGCAAAATATCGCGCACAGGTTGAAGGGCTTTTACAAGATGGATTTGGCTGCTTCGAGATCGTTTGCGTCGCGGATAACAACTAAAATTGTAGGGTCAGCGAGAGTTTGCTCGATGAGGTATCGGTAGGTATATGTCGCGCCACCCAGCCCC
>JAKPIL010000109.1 GCA_029549845.1 bacterium | reverse complement strand
GGTCAAAGCGCGTTCGCTGTTCGAGCCGCTGCGCCTCGAGGAGCTTGCCTTCACGCTTAAACAGAGCCAAGCGCTCGCCGAGCTCTTGCTGAATGTGCCCCAGTGCAACCTTGAGCTTTTCCTGCGGGGTGACGTAGTGGCTACTTGGGAAGATTTTGTATCGATCAAGATGCTGCATAATTTCGCCAGTGAGGGGGTCGATGCGCGTGATGCGCTCCACTTCGTCACCAAACATGTCTATGCGGTAGGCCCATTCTTCGCCAGCCGGATACACATCTACCACATCACCGCGCACCCGGAAGGTGCCCCGATGAAAGTCGATGTCGTTTCGCTGGTATTGGATGTCCGTCAGCTGCCGCAGCAGCTTGTCGCGGACGCGTCTTTCGCCCTTGATCACCTCCACCGAGAGCCCGTCGTAATCCTCGACCGAACCAATACCATATATGCAGCTCACGCTGGCGACGATGAGAACGTCTTTGCGACTCAGCAGCGCATCGGTGGCAGCGTGGCGAAGCCGGTCAATTTCTTCGTTTATAGCACTGTCTTTTTCTATGTAGGTGTCGCTGCGGGCAATGTATGCCTCTGGCTGGTAGTAGTCGAAGTAGCTCACAAAATAGTGCACGGCGTTATCTGGGAAAAAGTGCTTAAACTCTCCATACAGCTGCGCGGCGAGGGTTTTATTGTGGCTGAGCACTAGCGTGGGCTTTTGGATATTTTGCACCAGGTTTGCCATGGTAAAGGTCTTGCCACTCCCGGTCACGCCCAGCAAGGTCTGCTCTTTCTCGCCCCGAAGCAGACCCTCGGTCAACTGCCGAATGGCCTCTGGCTGGTCGCCCCGCGGCTGGTAATCACTCTTGAGTGTAAATTGAGACATCTACATATTGTAGCAGTTTTAGAAAGAAGTATTCTCAAAGCGACCATAAGCACGTACAATGATAGCTTGATGGCACATACACACAAACACGAGCAAAAAATATGGAAGCTCACCTCGGCGCAGCAAAGCGAGATCGAAAAGTCCGCGCAAAGCCTGCGCAGTAGCGATGAAGAGTTTGAAGCCGCCTTTGAGGTGCTTAAAAAATACCCAAAACGCGTCACGTTTTTTGGCTCGGCGCGGCTCAGCCCGCACTACAAATCCTACCAATGGGCGCGTGAGCTCGCAAGCGACCTATCGGATGACGGTTTTGCCATTCTGACCGGTGGCGGTGGTGGAATTATGGAGGCAGGAAACCGCGGAGCAATAGAAGACAAGCATGTCTCAATAGGGTTCAATATAACCCTGCCACACGAGCAGCATCTCAACGAATATACCTCAGACCATCTCACATTTGACTACTTCTTTACGCGAAAGGTTATGATGACCTTCCATTCGCACGGTTTCGTGTGCTTCCCTGGGGGGTTTGGCACGCTCGATGAAATGTTTGAGATCATTACGCTCATTCAAACCGGCAAAATGCCTAGGGTACCGGTTGTACTCATCGGGAAAAAGTTCTGGAAACCCCTCGATAAATTCATACGAAAACACATGCTCAAGAACGGCCTTGTTTCTCCAGGCGACCAGCGCCTCTACGTTATAACCGACGACCTTCGCTACGCTCGTAAAATCATCAACGAAGATTACGGAAAATAACCGAGTAGGCTCCCATTTCAGTTACGCGGCTCGCGCCTAAGGCAAACCAGGCCTGTCGAGGTTTTGACTATTCAAATTCGTATTCGGGGGCGAGTTGTTTGCCCAGCGAGTTGCTCAGCATATCCTGCAGTGCATCTTGCTGAAGATACCGCGCAAACAGTTCACGCCCCAGCGCTTCTCGCATATGGTGTACAATTCGCTCGCTGTATCCCAGGCCATTACACACGCCAAGTGCCACATCGAACACGTTCAGCGACACGGCCTCGTGGCCATCTAAAAGCCCCAGCACTTCGGTTTCTTCCCAAAATTCAAGCACCGGCTGCAGACTGGCCAGTGCAGAACCCACGCTGTGCCAGGCCAAATCTTCTGGCTGAACATGAGGCTCGAACACTTCTGGGTGGTAGTTTGCGTGACCCTGACCGTAGAACCAGTGCACCATGCGCCACGAAAGCTTATTGCCACCCAGTTCAACTTCGGTCAGTGGCTCTTCTATAACGCTACGCTGCACTATCTCACCAAAGTCAGGCCGCACCTGCTGAAGCTTCAGATACGCGCTGAGTGCCCGCATGCTGTTGAGGGCGTGGAGCGCAACTACAAATGTGGTGATGGCGAGCCCGGGCAAATCTTTCTCGACCGGCAGCACCACTACAGTGCCCAGCTCTGGCACTTCTACCAGATTGGTTTTGTGTTGTTCGGCATGTGTAGCCGCGAGTTTTGGCCACTGCTTGGTGGTAGGCACTACCACATGCGGCCGCTTTTGCTCGAAGTCTTTTGCCTGGAGCTTCTTGTAGGCTTCAAGGCGGGTCTCGTGCCACTCTGTTGATTCGGTCATTTGGCACGCGCCAAGCAGCTGAGCGACCGGCTCGTGCTTGAGCATGCTATCCATACTGCGGTAGCCAAGGCGCTTCATGGTCGCCTTTGGCTTCAGTTTTTTGAGTAGCTGCTTCATGACTGACTGTTTTATGACCATAAGGTCGCTCTTGTGGTCAAGCGTGTTGAGCCGCTCGGCAATGCGCTCTAGGATGTCAACGGGGGCGATATCGGCACGGAGGTTCAGCGAAGCCCGCACACGCACCTCATCGGCAAGCAAACGGGTCTGAAGCGCTGCAAACAGCTCCTGCCCTGTGGTGTCTGCTGGGTCGAGTCCTAGCTCGCGAATCTTGTGCCGCGTAGCCTGCATAACGTGAGTCGTCAGGCGTATATCGGCGCTTGGCAAGCCCGCCGCCCGTTCCAGCTGCTGTATCTGCTGCCGAAATGTAACCACCGGCGCCCCAAGTAAGTCTGCTAAAGCCCTCGACATATGTGCTTATAGTTTAGCGCACTATTCAAGGAGGGGCTAGCCCCTCCGCTTCATATTCGAAGTGAATTCGAATACTCGCCCCTCCCCCTAAAGCCATCGCTTACGCTCGGTTCACTTTGTTCACGTTTCAAGGAGGGGCTAGCCCCTCCGCTTCATATTCGAAGTGAATTCGAATACTCGCCCCCCCCTGAAGCTCGGTTTTCACCTCGTTCGCTGCGCTCATAGTACAACGCAAACTAGAGGGGTGAGTCCCTCTAGCTATGGCTACGTTTGATTTAAGCTTTAGAAACTGTCGGGGTGGTACCAGTCGGGGGCCTTGGCAAGCCAGGCTTCAAGCTCGCGCTCGGTCACCAGA
>JAKPIL010000108.1 GCA_029549845.1 bacterium | reverse complement strand
CCATTGCCGACCGGTGCGATGTCAACATAGACCTGGGCAAAATCCTCATTCCAAAGTTCCCGGTCCCAGAGGGCGAAACAGAGAAAACGTACTTGGATAAACTTGCGTTTCGGGGGATGGCCTGGCGATACGGCGGCATAGCAGAGGCTGAAACGCTTGAGATGTCTGTAGAAGAAGCGCGTAGCAACATCCCTGTGCCAGTGATTGAACGCGCCGATTATGAGCTTGGTATTATAGAAAAAATGGGGTTTGACGGCTACTTTCTTATCATTCAGGATTTCATCAACTGGGGCAAAGACAATGGTATTGTGTTTGGGCCGGGGCGTGGGAGCGCAGCGGGATCTATCATATCGTACGCGCTTAAAATTACTGAGCTTGACCCGTTGGCCTATGACTTGCTGTTTGAACGGTTCCTGAACCCCGACCGTATATCGATGCCCGATGTCGACATAGATATCCAAGATACCCGGCGCGATGAGGTCATCCAGTATTGCGTGGAAAAATACGGCACAAACCGCGTGGCCAACATCGTCACCTTTGGCCGGATGTTTGCTCGCAACGCCGTCCGCGATGTGGCGCGGGTACTTCAGGTGCCCTACGCCGAAGCCGACCGTGTGGCCAAGATGATCCCGCAGCCCGTGCAAGGGCGGCATATTCCCCTGGCAACGTCCATCGTGGACGATGTTGACCTGCGCCGCGAATACGAAACAAACGAAACGAGCAAGACGGTTATAGACTATGCGATAACGCTCGAGGGCACGGTGCGTAGCCACGGCGTGCATGCGGCCGGTGTGGTGATTGCACCAGATGATATTGTGAAGTTTGTGCCGCTTGAAATGGCACAAAAAGGGGTTGTTGCGACGCAGTATCCTATGGGGCCCATTGAGGAACTTGGCTTGCTCAAGATGGACTTCTTGGGGCTGAGCAACTTAACCGTCATCAAGAACGCGCTGCGTATTATCAAAAGAGTCTACGGCGACGACATAGACATAAATACCATACCGCTAGACGATGCCAAAACGTACGAGCTGCTCAGTAGTGGCGATACGACGGGCGTGTTCCAGCTGGAGTCGGCTGGCATGAAGCGCTACCTCAAAGAACTCCGGCCGAGCGTGTTCGACGACATTATTGCCATGGTGGCGCTGTATCGCCCGGGTCCCATGCAGTTCATAGAGGACTTTATTGCGCGCAAACATGGCCATAGTAAAATCGTCTACCCGCATGCCAGTATGAAAAATTCGCTCCAGAACACCTATGGAGTGCTGGTGTACCAAGAGCAAGTCATGCAAATCAGTAAAGAAGTGTGCGGGTTTACGGGTGGCGAGGCAGATACACTGCGCAAAGCCATCGGCAAAAAGAAGATAGACATGATGCGTAAAATGAAAGCCCGCATGATAGAGGGCGGCATGGAAGTGTCTGGCGTGGAACCAGATCTTATGGAGCGTTTCTGGAAACAGCTCGAAGATTTTGCGGCGTACTGCTTCAATAAGTCGCACGCGGCTTGCTATGGCCTCATTGCCTACCAAACGGCGTACCTGAAGGCGCATTACCCGGCAGCATTTATGGCGGCGCTTATGACCAGTGACTTCGATGATACCGACCGTTTGAGCATAGAAATTACCGAGTGTAAAAAAATGGGGTTGCACGTGCTCCCGCCCGATATAAACGAATCGTTTGGCGAGTTCGC
>JAKPIL010000100.1 GCA_029549845.1 bacterium | reverse complement strand
CCGAACTGTATGCAGTAGTTTTTCTTAATTTCGATATACTGCTCAATAACAATACGTTCCTCGAGTGTTATAAATTTGTCTGCCGCGTTTTGCAAATCCTCTTGCGTTTTACATATGTGCACCCCGTCGCCAGAACTCGATAATGTTGCTTTTACGACACAGGGCAAAGGAATCTGGTTGATCTGGGCACACAGAACCGCGCCAGAATCGAACGTTGCGAAGCGCTTTGGTAGCCAATCTGCATCGATGTACTTAGGCATATTGTACTTATCGTTGAGATAGGCTGTAGTGAGCGGTGGTATTTGGTAGTATGCGGTCAAATCAGGGTCGGTAAACGGTTGAGACATGATCAGGCTAGACTCGTCGACATTATCCTTGATCCAGGCCTTTACTGCGTGGTTGCGCATATCACCGGTCAACCCCAACCCAATCTCGGGGGGCATTACCAAGGCATCACTTTTTGGCAGAGCAATACCAAGCTTATCGAACAAATCTATCGGTACGGCTTGTGGGGTTGTTGCTGCGAAACATACGGGTTTTATGTCTGGCCCGCTGCACGCTATGACACGGGCGGCGACAAGCTCTTCGATACTCGGTGGTACTAAATTCAAAAATCCCGAGTCATTACCACTTGGATAGCCATAGAGAAACTGAGTGCCCTCTGGAAAATACGTTGACAAAGACAGCTGCTTTTTGCGCAGCTGTCCTATAGCCTGGCTTACCGAGTAAGTTTTCTTTGTCAGTACGGAATGTATTTGCATGTGATATTTATCACCTATCGTGGTGCATTGTACTGATTAATGGAGCGCAATTCAATAGTTTTTGTGTGACACCGATAATAACTGCGTATAACACTTGGCTCAGAAGTCTGAACAGGCGGAGCCTACATATACTCAACAGGGGTAAGTGCGGGCGTGAAGGTATGTCTCTCTTTACAAAATCTTTGTATCTCTGTAAGCTTGAAGTATCACAAATAAGTGGAGGAATAATAACTATGTTTCGTAAAAATAAGCTCGCGATGCTCGTGAGTGAGTTCTTGGGCACCGGCGTACTTGCGCTGGCTGTTTTAGCATTGACTCATTCTCAACTGAATTTACCGTTTTTCGTTGCGACCACTGCTGGTCTAGCATTGACCATCATGGTGGTTGCGCTCGCCGGTATTTCTGGTGCGGTGTTTAACCCAGCACTCACCATTGGTCTTTGGACGGTTCGCAAGCTGCGCACATTGCAGGCGCTGAGCTACATTATCGCTCAGTTTGCTGGCGCAGCGGCTGCTTGGTATCTCTTTGTATACTTTACAAAAGTTGAAGGCGTCAAGAACAACGGCGTATACGATGCTCGCGTTCTCGTGGGCGAAGTAACCGGTACGTTCATTTTTGCCTTTGCAATTGCAGCGGCAGTATACCAGCGCGTGAGCTTGGGCTTGAAGGCCTTCATGGTTGGTGGCGGTCTGGTCGCCGGTGCGCTGATTGCGTCACTTGGTTCAGCAGGTATCTTGAACCCTGCAGTTGCTCTTAGCCTGCACCAGTTTGCATGGGGTACGTATGTACTTGGTCCTGTCCTGGGTGCGGTTGTAGGATTTAACCTCTACAACTTGCTCTTTGTTGAGACCGAAGTTGCAGAAGTAGCTGAAGCTAAGGCAGAGGCTGCTGAAGCTAAGGTAGTCAAGCCAGCCGTTAAGACCGTGGCAGCACAACGCGCTACAGCCAAAAAATCGACTGCGCGCAAAGCTCCAGCTAAAAAAGCTGCTGCTAAGAAATAGCTCGATCAGTACCTATCGGTATCTTAAAAGCCGCTCACAAGAGCGGCTTTTTTAGTGCGGCGACCGCATACTGGCTTATGAGTTCACTCGGCTAAAAGCGCGGCTTCAAAGGCACGCATGTCGGTGAGGGTATCGCCGTACATGGTAGTGTCGGGCATAGTAAGGGTCATAACGCACTGCCACATGGCCGCTAGGAGCTGCTGGGCATGCTCAACCTGTTTTGGTTCGAAACGGATGTGCTTTTGCACAATATTGCCCCCGCCGTCTGGTTCTACAAAAACAAGCCTGCCCTCGTCGACGTGGTAACCACGGTAGGTGTGAGAGCCCTCCACGAGCAGCTTGTAGCAGTACAGCTGGAGCGTGTAGCGGTAGAGTTTGGCTGGGTCACTCCCAAGCT